>NZ_MUZW01000069.1:0-41403 GCF_003266085.1 Methanosphaera sp. DEW79
AAATAATGGAATTTAGAAATATACCATTATCTCTACTACAACATATAATAAACGTAGTTCTAAATACTAATATAAATCTTCAAACACTTGAATTTTGGATAAAAATAAAAAATAAATTCTCTAGAAACAAAGAATACTTAAGATCAAAAACACTATCAACATTAGACAAAATGACAATAGCAAACCAAACATCACAAATATTCCAAATATACAGAGAACTAAGTCTTTATGATACATACAAAACACTAAATGAACTAAAAGACATAGAAAACCAACTATTAAAACCAATTAAAAAAAATACTAAACACCACAATAGAAAACAACATAAACAAAATAATAATACACCTCTTATACTCCGAAATACCAAGAACAAACAACGCAGTAGAACAATACTACAGAAACTCTTTACCAAAATCAAAGAAAAACAAAAAAAGAACCATTAACGGCATACTAACAACACTAACAACCAAAATGATGAAAAAATTTAAAAACACAAAAGAAAAATAAATATTCAAAAATCAAGACCCTACAACTGGAAAGCCACTAAAAATAGTAAAATAAATAAGAAAAGATAAGAATCTAATCTTTTTGAGTTGTAGTTGTTGTATTATTTATAGTTACATTATCTATATTAATATTTAAAAACTTCACATATGAATCATCATTTGCAAATTCAGTAGTTGTATTTGCCCCACTATCTTCTAAAACAACTTCAATTGTCGAATTTTTATATGTTTGATTGTATATTACACCATGTGTATTTGAATTTAAATCTATTGTATCAGAATAACCTTCATTTAGATATATAGAATAGGAAGTATTTGTTACTGAAGCTAATACTTTTCCGATTTCTGTATCATTTACATATACAGTTAATATTTTTTCGGGCAGTTGCTGTGATTTAATTTCTGTTCCAACACTAGCATTTGTATGATTTATATCAACATTTATAGTTGTATTATTTAGATTTTTATCTAGTGTATTTTCATCTACTTTAATATTTTTTACTTGTTGAGTATTCTCGAATTTAGTTTTAAAATCTGAATCCCTAATCACATCCCCCGGATTAACTTCTAAATTACTTCTAGCTAACTCAGGCATACGTATTAAATCATTTTCACCCTCAAGCGACTGTTCAAGCTGATACTTTTCATGATTAATATATATATTGTCCCCATATTGTGATTGAAGAGTACTCAATGCTGAAGTTGGGAGACGTATGAGCTGTTCTTCATTTTCCAAAGCATTCTCTATTGTATATGGTCCTCTAACATCTACCCCTTTATGAGGTTCAGGTGATGTTGATATTATTAGATTCTTACTTGCAGGTTCTATAGATATTTGATTTGAAGATATAGTTACAGATCCTACTAACGAAACTGTTAATAGTAATAGAATTATTATAGAAATAACTATTGGAAAATGCATGTGAATAAATGACTTAAATATTTGTTTCTTAGACACTTTACTTTGTCCATATATTCTTAAGGACATCTTAATTATTTTTATAATATAAAGTATAGAAATAATTAATCCAATTATTATAATAAATGAAGACATCCATGTAGTCATGAATCTAATAAAGAATAATCCAAATATTCCCAAGGTTATTAGTGATAATCCCATGATTTCCATCCTTATTGAACTACCTAAATCATCGACCATAGTCAATCTACCATAATTAATCGCACGATCAACTATTGTTCTTACAACCTCATTAGCCATTAAATTTAATTCTTTTAATGATGACATTTCATGAACAATATTTCCAATATCCACTTCATGTATTCTCATTCCACGGGCATCCGCATCTAACACTATACCAATATCAACACCATAATCCTTTTCAAGATCAATTGTATCTAAGAAATTTTTTGTTGCTGCAAACTGTCCACTTAATGGTTGTTCAAAACTTAATTCTGGAAAGAAAAATTGAAGTAAAGGTTTTGCTGTTAATTCAGTTACACGTCCTGCTTCTCTTTTAAATTTAGTTTTTGTTATGTCTGCATTCCCTTTAATAATCGGTCGAATTATTGATTCGACTTGTTTTTTATTAATTTCTGATAAATCAGCGTCTAAAAATAAAACTATATTATTTGTTACTTTTTTAAGGCCTGTTTTCATAGCAGAGCCTTTACCCTTATTTATCTTATGCTTTATAAGTACAACATCTTCTTTGGAGACTATATCATATGTTTTATCTGTAGACCCATCATCTACAACTATGATTTCTGTTATACTCTTTACTTGTTTTACTGTGTCAATTACATGTTTTATTGATTTTTCCTCATTAAATGCAGGTATTACAACAGATACAGTATCATTTACTTTAGAAGATTTATCTCCAAAATATAGTAAAGACACTATAATTATCAATATAATTGGTATAACTTGTAACATGTAATCTCATTTCCCTTTATATATGTTAAAAATTATTATTTAACATTTGTTAATTATTAATACATTTTATTAATTATAATATAAATGATTTTTTTATGTAAAAAACTGAATAATAAATAAATATTAAAATAAAATCAAAATTAAATAATATGAAGGAGGTTAATATAAAAAAAATTTATTCATCAGAATAAACTTTTGCATATTCTTCTGGACTATTATACAAACCAATTGCTGCTAAAGCACCAATAAGTCCTGCTTTTCCAGTGACATATTCAATATGAATATTATTTCTTTTAGCTATTTTTTCTGCTTCTTCAAATGATTTCATAGATTTTTTAGCCTCAATTCCATAATTTTTAACTTCTTGAGGAATATCTAACTTATCATACACAACAAATGCTGTATTTTCAGACAATGTATCTTTTTTTAACTTAGATTTAATACTGTTTATTAAATCTTCCTTATCCTCATCTTTTACTGCAAATACTAATATTATAGATACGCAATTCTTAGTTTTATTTGGATTATTCGGATATAATTGACAAGTAATATGTTCTAAATACTTATAACCCTTTTCATCTTGTATCTCAGTTGCAATATTATTAGCAAGTGTCCATGTAGCGCCTTCAGTAGGAATATCCGTATCATCAATACCAATAATTACTTTTCTAAGTTTTGGTGTTACAACTGCAGCTTTACCTACTTTAGAACCACCACCCTTCTCAAATATTTCAACTCGTTTTACACCTGCTGCTTTACCTCGACAAAATGCTGCTCCAACACCAGCCCCTGCTAAACCAGCGTGGATTATCTTAATTTCATCATCACCAATTATAGCTTCTTCTATTCCTGCTGCACAAAAACTTGGTTTTAAATCCAAAGTTGTTTTTCCTTTTTTAACAAGATATGTGTGTTTGTTTCCATCACGTTTAGCTTCTAATATTAACGGACTTGTTCTTTGATATTGTGTAATCATCCAGTCAGATCCTACAGGACATGGATGATATTCAATTAATTCTATTTTATCCTCATTATTATCAGTTACCGTTAAAATTTCATGATAAGGTGTTATCCATGCATCAGTATATTTTTCTTTTAATTCATCAGGTGTTAAAATTTCCATATTCTCATAGTTCCCTTTTGTTATTAGTTTTAAAAAAAAGAATGTAAAAAAAGAAGACATAAACCAATTAGTTTAATCTTTTCACTAATTTTACTGCAGCTTCCACTGCACGTTTACCATACTCTACTCTTTTATGTGCTTCAAGTCTAGTCATTCCTGGTCCTGAAATTCCAAGAGTTACTGGTTTATTATATTCTAATGATAAATCAGTTATTTTTCTTGCTGCGTGTTGTACTACAATCTCATCATGTTGAGTATCTCCTTCAATTACAGCACCTAAAGTAATAACTGCATCAACTTTTCCTTCATCTAATAATTTTTTTATTGCAATAGGCATATCATATACGCCAGGTACTGGGAATACCTCTGTAATTTCTGCATCTAAAAATTTAGCATGCTCTTTAGCTAATTCTAACATCATACTTGTTATATCAAAATTAAATTCTGCTACTACTGCTCCTATTTTAATCATTAAAATTTTCTCCTTTTATGTATTTTATATATTATATTACTTTTTCTAGATTTATACTAAGTATAATACAAATGCTGATACTGAACTTACTACCATAATGAATATAATAAATAATGCTATTAATTTTGCTGTTTCCATAGATTTAATCTCCGTTATTAATGTCTTATAATGTTTTAATTATTGTTAATTTTTCTGTTTATTTTCATATATTAAATTTTTATTTAATAATACCTACTTCTTAATATAAGAATCCTATTAAATATTAGTTATAACTAGAAAAAATTCAATTTAAAAAAGAAAAGAAAGAAACCTTTCCTCATATTTTATAATTTACTTGCTATATATTCAGCCATTTCTTGTGTTGATGCATCTCCACCTAAATCAGGAGTTACATTATCACCTTGACGAATAACATCAATCATAACATCTTCTATTTTTCTTGCATATTCAGATTCACCCAAATAATCTAACATCATGCATGCAGACAATATTGTTGCTACTGGATCTGCTATTCCTTGACCAGCAATATCGGGTGCTGAACCATGTACTGGTTCAAATAATCCAGAATTATCCCCAATATTTGCAGAAGGTATCATTCCTAAACCACCAACAAGTCCTGCACCTTCATCTGATAAAATATCACCATAGAGATTTGTTGTCACTATTACTTCAAAGTCAAGTGGATTTGTAATAAGATACATTGCTGTTGCATCAACATAGAAATCATTTGTTTTAATATCTGGATGATTTTCTGCCATTTTATAGAATGATTCTTTGAATAAACCATCAGATAATTTAAGTACATTTGCTTTATGTACAGCTGTAACTTTCTTACGACCTGTATCTTCAGCATATTTAAAAGCGTATTCTGCTATTCTTTCAGATGCAAATTTTGTTATTTTTTTACGTGCAATTGCACCTTCTTCTGTTAATTCTTCATCACCTATATATAAATCTTCAGTATTTTCTCTTACAATCATGAAGTCTATATCACCATATTTATCTGGTTGTAATGATTTTACAGGTCTTAAATTTACAAATGTGTTGAGTTCTCTTCTAAGTCTTACAATTACATCTGCTGCTGTTTCTCCCGCAGCTCCAAACAATACTGCATCTGCTTTTTTTGCTATTTCTAATGTTTCATCAGGAAGAGCCACACCTGTATCTTCTTTACATTTATCTCCTGCGTTAGCATAAGTATAATTAAAATCTATTGGTAATTTATCAAGTATTGTTATTGCTGCTTCTACTACTTCAGGACCAATTCCATCTCCAGGTATTACTGCTATATTATACATAAATATTATACTCCTATTCATTAAATCTTGTTTTATTTAAGTATTTTATTAATCCATCATTTTCAAGTATTTCAAACATGAATTCTGGAAGACTTGTTGTTGCATATTCTTGATTTTTTGTTTTATTAGTAAGTGTTCCATTTTCAAGATCTATTTTTACTGTATCTTCTTCTTCTATTTCATCAGGACCTTCATGTGCCTCTACTAATGTTAATCCAATGTTTATTGCATTTCTATAGAATATTCTAGCAAATGATTTTGCAACTACTGCCTTAATTCCTGAAGCTTTTAATGCTATAGGTGCATGTTCACGAGAAGATCCACATCCAAAGTTAGAACCTGCTACTATAACATCACCTTCTTGAATTTTATCTTTATAATGTAAATCATATCCTTCCATTACATGTTTTCCAAGATCTTCTGGTTTACTTAATGTTAAATATCTTCCTGGAAGTATACTATCTGTGTCTATGTCATCACCAAGTTTTAAAACTCGACCTTCAATAATTTTATCCATTTTATCGTCTCCTTCGAATTATTTTTTTTCTGGTGCTGTTATATGTCCAGTAATTGCACTTTCTGCTGCTACTATTGGTGAACTAAGATATACTTTTCCTTCAGGACTTCCTTGTCTTCCTTTGAAGTTACGATTAGATGTTGATAAACTTACTTCTCCATCTCCAATCACACCCACATGTCCACCAAGACATGGTCCACAACATGGATTACAAATTAATGCACCTGCATCTACAAATATATCCATTAAACCTTCATCTAATGCTTGTTTATAAATTGTACGTGATGCTGGTATTACTAATGTTCTTACTCCTGGATTGATTTTATTTCCTTTAAGAACACGTGCTGCTTGTTCTAAATCTTTAAGTCTACCATTCGTACATGAACCTATAAATACTTGATCTATTTCCACATCTTCAACTTCACTTGCTGGTTTTACATTATCCACATAATTTGGACATGCAACTTGTGGTTCTAAATCTGAAACATCAATATCCATAACTTCTAAGCTTGCTGCATCTTTATCTGTTGTGAATTTTGTATATTGTTTTGTGGTTCTGTTTTTAAGATATTCATCAGTTATTTTATCTGCTGGTACAATTCCAGTTTTTCCACCACATTCTATTGCCATATTACTTAATACCATACGATCAGACATATCCATATTTTGTACTGTTTCTCCAGTATATTCACATGCTTTATATCTTGCACCATCTTGCCCTATTTGTCCTATGATATTTAATATTACATCTTTACTTGTAACATTTTCTTTTAAATCACCTGTTACATTAAATTGTAATGTTTCTGGTACTTTAAACCATAATTGTCCTGTTGCAAATACCATAGCCATATCAGTTGATCCAATTCCTGTTCCAAAAGCTCCTAATGCTCCATGTGTACATGTATGTGAGTCACTACCAACTACTATTGTTCCTGGAAGTACATGTCCTTTTTCTGGTAATACTTGGTGACAAACACCTTCATATACATCATAAAAGTTTTTTATTCCCTGTTCTTTTACAAATTTTCTTAATATTTGATGATTTTTTGCAGCATCTAAAGTATCTGCAGGTACCTGATGATCAAAAGGAATTACTATTTTATCAGGATCCCATACTTTATTAGTATTAATTTTTTCTAGTGCTTGTAATGTTAATGGACCTGTAAGGTCATGTACCATAGCAGTATCAATATCTGCCATGACTATTTCTCCAGCTTCTACTTTTTCATTGCCAGATGATTTTGCTAATATTTTTTCAGATATTGTCATTGACATTGATTTGTTACCCCCTATTTAAGTGTAAATATTTTTAATGATTTTTTTAGTATAATGATTTAAGTGAATCATAATTCAATAGAATTATTGAAAAATAAAATTTCACATTATATATATTTTTGATAAACTAACTTATTATTTATTTTGTAATTAATTCTTTACTAGAAAAGTATAAGTATTACAAATTTATAAATTATTATTACATAATAATGTATTACAAATATACCAAATCAGTAAAAATAATTGTAGAATTATGCTAAAATGAATATAAAAATATTAGAAATATCCAAAATTTACTAAAAAATATATATAAATAAATAGTTATCAAAAGCTACCATAAAAACCTTTATATAAAATATACAAAAACTAAAACAAATGCAAATTATAAATATATTATAATATATCTAAATTTTTTATAAATAATAATTATTAAATATTAATATAACTCCCACATAGGAGGATCTAAATTGACAGGAGAAAATGAAGACTACATAAAAGAAAGATATCAAGAAGTTAAAGAGAAAGTAACATACAAAGACTTCTTAAAAGATTTAGAAGATATAAAAATAGAAAATGTTGATGCTCCCTTCCTTACACAACAACAATTAATTGATATGGTTATAGAAAAATATGCAGAACATGAAAACATACAACAAACACATACAAATCAAATACAACCCATATCTTCACTTATTGAAGGAAATGGAAACATTAGCATACAAGGAAGATTAATATCTATATCCAACATTAAAACATTTACAACAAAAAAAGGTAGAGAAGGAAAAGTTGCCAATCTAACAGTAGAAGATAATAGTGGAAAAATACGAGTCGTAATGTGGACAGACAATATGAAATACATGAATCGTATAGAAGAAGGAAACATTATAAAAGTAAACAATCTTGAAGTAAGAAAAGGATACACTGGAGATCTTGAAGTACAAATGAAAAATAACTCATCAATACAAGTTTTACCAGAAGAAGTAGATCCATCCCTACCAAAATATGAAGAAAAAATAACTAATCTATCAGACATTACTGAAGATGGTGAATACAACATCATAGTAAGAATCAAAAAAATATCAACACTTCGTGAAATTATAAAAGGAGAAAAAACTCTACAGATAATTACATTAGAAATAATGGATAAAACAGGAACACTTGAATTTACACTATGGAACAAAGATACAAAACTAGTAGATACATTAGAACTAAAAGAACATGATACTATAAAAATCATAAAAGCAAGAGCACAACAAAGATATGATCAGATAACATTATCCAATAGTTGGAATGGAAGAATTATAAAAAATGAATACGATGTTCCAGATTTTGAAGAAGAAATCCTAAAAATAGGCTATGCTGAAGAAAAAGAAGATGTAACAATCATAGGGACAATAACCAAAATCTATGATACAATAACATTCACAAAAACAGATGGAAATGAAGGACATGTTAGAAGCATAGAAGTAACTGATGAGACAGGATCTATAAGAGTAACACTATGGAACAAAGAAACAGAAATTGAAATGAGAAAGGGAGATATCATCAAAATTGAAGGAGGATCCATAGAATTTGATGATTATGCTGGAGATGGATATAGACTAAATACTGGCTGGAATGCATCAATAACAATTAACCCTGAACTTGATACAAAACTTAGAGAAAAACTTGAACTAGTAGATACAATTGGAATAGTAAAAATAGAAAACGTTCTAGATTTAAATGAAGACGAAGGTAGAGAAGTAGATGTTGTTGGAAGAATAATTACAACCAATGATACTCGTGAATTTGAAAGAGGAGATGGAAGTAAAGGACAAATAAAAAGTATTGAATTAGCTGATGAAACAGGAATTGTAAGAACATCACTTTGGGATGAAAAAGTAGATATCACTGAAAAACTTGGTGATGCAATAAAAATAGAAAATGCACGAACAAGGATTGGACAGGGTCAAATGGAACTAAGTGTAGGTAAATCCTCACGAATAACAACACCTACAGATGAAGAAATAGTAAACCTACCATCATATGAAAACATTGAACAAGACAGATACAATGATAGAACAATAAGTCAACTTGAAGAAAATGAAACAAACACAAAACTCAGAGTAAGAATCCTTAACATCAATGAAATAAACACATTTACAAGAACAGATGGAAGAGATGGAAGAGTAAGATCAATATATGTTGCTGATGAAACTGGTGAAATACAAGTATCACTCTGGGATGATGATACAGAAATAAAATTCACCAAAGGTTCTGCAATCATAATAGAAAATCCAAATATAACACGACAAAACACCAAACTAAGATTATCTATTGGAAATGGAAGTACAATACGTGCAGCAAGACAAGAAGAAGCTGAAAAAATGCTTTCATTAACTGAAATTGAAAATAAACTCTATGTTGAAAAATACATTGAAGACATAGAAGAAGATGATCAACATATAAAAATTAAAGGAACCATATCAGAAATTAATAGTGAAAAAATCATCTATACCATGTGTCCAAATTGTAATATTGGAATAACACAAGATGAAAATGGATATATATGTAATGAATGTGGAGAAAAAATAGAAAAACCAAATTATCTAATGATTATATCAACAACATTACAAGATGAAACAGGAACTGTTCAAGCAACATTCTTCAGAAAAGATGCAGAAGAACTTATAAGCACAACAACTGATGAAGTTGTAGCAATATATGAACAAACTGGAGATGAATCTGCAATGTCTTCAAAACTTGAAGACATGATTGGACATGAAGTTACAATAATAGCTAATGCAAACTTTAATGAATATGATGAAGATATTAGGTTAAATGTAAGACAACTAGTAATAGTAGTATAATGATATGAAAATAACAAGGAGAATTTAAATGACAGAATTAGAAGATTTACCAAGTGTAGGAGAAAAAACAGCACAAAAACTAAGAGATGCTGGATTTGCAGATATGATGAGATTAGCAACTGCAACACCTAAAGAACTTAGTGTAAAAGTAGAAATTGGTGAAGGAGTAGCTGCAAAAGTAATTGAAGCTGCAAGAAAAGCTGAAAAAATAGATTTTGAAACTGCATTCGAAGTAATGGAAAGACGTGAAGATGTTGGTAGAATAACAACGGGAAGTAAAGGTCTTGATGAACTTATAGGAGGAGGAATAGAAACCCAATCTATTACTGAAGTATATGGTGAATTTGGATCTGGAAAAAGTCAAATATCACATGAATTATCTGTTACAACCCAGTTACCTGTAGAAGAAGGTGGTCTTGATGGTGAAGTAGTATTTATTGATACTGAAAACACGTTTAGACCTGAAAGGATAGAACAAATAGCTGAAGGATTTGGATTAAATATAGAAGAAGTTCTTAAAAAAATTCATGTTGCAAGAGCATTTAACAGTTCACATCAAATTTTAATGGCTGATAAAATCAATGAATTAATACAAAGTGGAGTTAATATAAAACTTATAATAATTGATTCATTAATGGCACACTTCAGAGCAGAATATGTTGGTCGTGAATCATTAGCAACACGTCAACAAAAGTTAAATCAACACCTACACACCCTACAAACAATTGCAAACACGTATAATGTAGCAGTTCTTATAACAAACCAAGTACAATCAAAACCAGATTCATTCTTTGGAACTCCAACAAAAGCTGTTGGTGGACACGTTTTAGGACACGCATCAACATACCGCATATTACTTAAAAAAGGATTATCCGGTAAAAGAATAGCACGTCTTGTAGATAGTCCTCATTTACCTGAAGGCGAATCTGTATTTAAAGTAACTACCGAAGGTTTAGTAGATTAAATACATCTACTACATTTTTTTATAGATATAATAGAATGTGCAACAATTCTGTTTTTGGTGTTTTCAATAAGTTTCTTGTTACCTTATTTTATAATTATTAAATATTTGTCGGGGTTTGTATAACACAACAAATAATATATACAATTAACAGAGTAAAATAGTTGTCACACTCCTTCAACAACAATTAATAAATAGAACTTCTCAAAAATAACAATCCACTCAATAAAAAAATAACAATATATAAATAATATAAACAACAAAAATAACAAATAAGGTGATGAGGTTCCACCTATTTAACTGCCAGTGATTACTGGATGATGACTTCTATTTTTAAAGGTAAAATTAAGTTTACCTATAAATCATCAGATAATCACAAAATAGGATTAGGAGTTACCATGCAAATTTATAGGAAATTAACTTATTTTATCTTTAATTTTAAAAAAAATTAAGGAGACTATAAACTTGATTAGTGATATTTACCCAGTTATACTTGCAATACTAATAATACTAGCAAGTATGATTTCCATAAAATGGAGCATATCCATTTCAATTGTTGAAATAATAATGGGCGTAATTGCAGGAAATCTAGGAATATTACATGTTGAACCATGGATGATATACATAGCAAGTGTTGGAGGAATGGTTTTAACATTCCTAGCAGGAACAGAAATAAACATACAAATAATGAAATCAAATCTAAAAGAATGTATAAGTATAGGGATAGCATCATTCCTACTAGCATTTATAACAGTATTCATAACATGTAACTACATACTATCATGGCCACAACAATCATCATTACTTGTAGCAACAGCACTTTCAGAAACATCAATAGCCATAGTATACTCTGTAATAATAGATAAAAACCTATCAGAAAAAAAATTAGGAACAATATTAATGGGTTCAACCTTCATAACAAACATATGTACAGCAGCAACACTAAGTATATTGTTTATGAAACCTACAATAGAAACTCTAATTTTCATAATAACATCAATAATAATACTAGTATTTGCATATAAATATTCAGATATACTATTTGAAAGTAAAACATTTAGTATGAATAAAAATGAAATAGAACTAAAATATATATTCCTACTACTAACAATATTAATATTCTTTGCAACACTAGGAGGAGGACAAGCATTATTACCCGTATTCATATTAGGAGCGCTACTATCAAAACAATTTACACATACAAATAAAAATGACATGCTAACAAGACTACAAACAGTATCATTCACAATATTCACACCAATATTCTTCATTGTAGGTGGAACAAAAGTTTCAATACCTATAATAATATCAACAATAGGAATATTTTTATTAATATTTGTTGTAAGACAAGTGGGAAAATTCATAGGAGTATACACAATAGTAAAAAAAAGTTTATCAAAACACCACATGTATATTACTATGATAATGAGTACAGGTTTAACATTTGGATTAGTAGCAGCATTATATGGTTTAAATAATCATATTATTCCACAACATATCTACAGTATATTAGCAGGAGTATTAGTTTTAAGTGCCATACTTCCAAGTTTTATTGGAGATAAATTCTATGCACCATCATTTGAAGAATTATGAAGATAATTTTTCATTTTACTTTTTTTCATAGGATAGACATATATTCTACTAAAACCAAAAAAATTACCGTGAAGTTAGTCTAAACTAAAAATCATATTTTCACACAATTATAATTTAAAATTCGGAATAATTTTAGGTTAATCAAAAAAATAAAATTAATAATTTAGTTTAATCTAAAATAAAGCACCTTTATATATTAATTAAATAATAACAGTATAACAACAACCAGTATAGTGAAAATATGATAACCATTAATGAAAATGATTTAAGAAAATTAGAAAAATATTATAAAACAAATCCTTCATATGAATTAGTGGATTTGTTAGTTAATGAATTAGCAGATATTTTAGAAAAATCAAGTGGATTACAAACAGACATATACCAAGATATGGATGAAAAAACATATTACAGACTATACTCCGGATGTAGTGCAGTAGAAGTATATGTACAAAATAATATAATACAAATAGACTTTGATATGGGATGGCAATTAAACCAATCATTACAAAGTCAAAACAATCTCCCATTATAACTAGAGACATTCGTTATCTAAACATTATAAGGGGAATTTATTCTTTTTAAATTAATTTTCTTTAGGTTTAGTTCTATGACCTTTCTTTCTAATAACTTCCCGAATAATAAGATCCATAGGTGTACGTTTACCATGAGCAGTACTTTTACCCTTTTTAATATATTTTAACAATGTATCCACAGAATCAGTTACAGGAATCTCAGTATAACAACATCCTATTCCCTCAACAAAATGAGCATCACTCGCTCCAATCTCAGGAATATTATTTTTATTAGAAACTTTTTTACTAAGATAATTAGATATTCCAAGAATATATCTTGAATTTTTCGTTTCCATAGCATCAACATCTAATGATTGTGTAATATTACCAAGACCACTCCTATAATAACAATACGGGTGTGCTGCTATAGCAATTCCAGCATTATCATGAATTTCGTCAATTGTTTCTTCTGGTGATTGAAGAGGTTTTATATAATCAGTTATCCCCAAAGCAACAATATGACCTTTTGAAGTACTAACTTCCTCACCAGGAATTAATAACAAATCATCATGTTCTAATTCTCTAATAGCCCAAGTACCTTTTATTTCATCATGATCTGTTATAGCTATTGCATTAAGACCTATTTTTTTACTGTATTTAATAATGTTCTCAAGAGGAGTAATTGAATCTTTTGAATACTTACTATGAATATGTGTATCAATCTTCATTTAAAAACCTTCTAAAATTATGACCTAAATTATATTATAAATATTGAATTAATCAATAATATATTTAATAGTAAAATAATTAAGATTAATAATAAATATTAAATTAAATAAGAATGCCGAAAACATGATAAATATCTAAATTGAGGAGTTTTATGAAAAATATATTAAAAGAATTAATTGATGGCAAAATTTCTATTTCAGATGCTGAAGATAAATTAAAAATCATGCAAATACAAGAAATGGGTAGTCATGTTAAGTTTGATACTATGCGAGAAATAAGAGTTGGTGTTCCTGAAGCTATTTATTCACAAGGAAAAACCGATGAGGACCTAATAAACATAATCAACAATATTGATTTTACAAAACATTTAATGATAACAAGATTACCAGAAGAACGTTTTAATAGAATAAAATATCAGTTAAACAAAAACGTTTTAAAAAATGGAACATACTACAAAGAAGCATGTATATTAACTATTAATAAAACAACTCCAAAGGAAAAAAAAGGTACAGTTGGCATAATTACAGCAGGAACTGCAGATGTTCCAATAGCAGAGGAAGCCAGAATAACAATAGAACAAGCAGGTTATAAAACTATACCAACATATGATGTAGGAGTTGCAGGAATACATAGATTAATAGATAAAATCACATATCTTATTGATAAAAAAACAGATATTATCATTACAATAGCAGGAATGGAAGGAGCATTACCATCAGTTGTAGCAGGAATTGTAGACATTCCAGTAGTTGCAGTTCCAACATCAACAGGATATGGAGTAGGTGAAAAAGGATTCACAGCATTATTTGCTATGCTACAATCATGTGCACCTGGAATTGCCACTATGAATATAGATAATGGTTATGGAGCTGGAATATATTCTGTTACAATATTAAATCAAATAGAAAAAAGAATTAAAGACATGACAGAACAATAAATTTAGGAATGTAGTCAATGATTTCAAGTGTAACATTCTTGAAGATATAATATTAAAATAGCAATCTTTATATATAAGTTAGGAATAAACTATAATATAGCTCTTAGTTAGAGTTGACTATTTTATTCTATAGCAGGGTGGGGTAGTCTGGTGATCCCGCGGGGCTCATAACCCCGAGAGCCCTAGTTCAAATCTAGGCCCTGCTATCTTTAATTTATATTTAGATTTGTGGTAAGCTGAAGTGCAGTTAACGGTGAATTTCACTGAGGAAACTCCATCCACTATATAAAACCATGATGTTCTTAATTGACATACACTGAGAAGTGTGATACTGATATAGAAACGATACGATAGATCTTAATCTGGTTTTGAAAGATGATACAATTAGGTTGATGATGCCAAACATAGATAATCGATGAAACGATCAATCCATG
Organism: Methanosphaera sp. DEW79; assembly: GCF_003266085.1. Classification (NCBI taxonomy): domain Archaea; kingdom Methanobacteriati; phylum Methanobacteriota; class Methanobacteria; order Methanobacteriales; family Methanobacteriaceae; genus Methanosphaera; species Methanosphaera sp. DEW79. The sequence continues at coordinate 15,101 of NZ_MUZW01000069.1, forward strand.
GAGTGCAAAAGTAAATATTGTCATTTATGGTGATAGAGAATATTATTCTCTTAGAGTTTATGTTCTATTGTTGTTATAATATGACAAAAGGTATCTTGCTAAGATAAATACTGCAAAAAACATGAGGTGGGTTACTCTCAGCATGCCATAATATTTAAATTATTATGATACAATATCTTATTTTTTTTAATTTTATTAATACTTTTTTTATCTTAATGTGTGCGCGACAATTATTTTGTCCTATTAATTGGATTGTTGCACGTTTCTAAAAAAAAGATGTTGGAATAAGTTATTTATTCCATTTCTTCAAGTTTTTTATCAATATCATCCAATCTTGATTCTATTGTTTCTACTCTGTTATTGTTGTCTTGTTTGTATTGATTGAGATCTTTTTCAATTGAATCATATTTTTCTATTATTGAATCTAAGTCTTTGTGTGTTACTAAATCCCAATCTGCTATTACTTGTTCACTTTGTTCATCAATAAATTGATCTATTTTATTTGAAATTACATCTGCTTTAGATATATGTTCTTCATCTTCTTCATCTTGTATTCTATCTTTGATTTTTCCACTAAAATCATTCATTTTATCTGTGATGTTTGTAAAGTATTCTTCTTGTCCTACTCTTGAGGATATGCCTGTAGCTTGTGAATGAATATTTTGGTATATTTGGTTGTTGGTAATTTGCAGATAGTAATATATCATTATTAATATTGCTATTATTAATATTATTATAGCAAGAATTGATGCTGCTTCCATATTTTAACTTCCTTTATTTTTTTAGAGCTTTTTCTATTTCTTCTTCTTTTTTACTGAGTTGTTCTGATAATTTTTGAAGTTTTAATAGTTCACTTTTTGCTTCTAATTGTTCTACCTTTTCTGTTACTTCAGTATTTAATAGACCTACTTTTCCTATGATTTCAGCAGTGTTTATTCTGATTTGTCTTAGTCTTTCCTGATCTTCTTCTGATAAGTCGGACATGTCTTCTTTTCTTCTTTTATTTTCTAAATCTTTTTCAACAAGTTCTATTTTCTTAAGTTCTGTTTTTTTCTCAAGTAGTAGAACGTTGTTTTTAGAGACTGCATTTTTTCGCCATTCTATAACTATTACTATTATAGCTATTACAAAAAGTAATGATAGAATAATTATCATCAATTGTTCTTCAGTGAAGGCTATATTCATAATTTAACCTCTTTTATTTTTTATTTTTAGTAAATTCATTACTTGTTACTATTATATTATTTATCTAATTAATTATACTTTTATAAGAGTATATATTTAAATTAATAAATATAGTAAAAATATAATTAGTTTTAAAAATTTAGACCGTGATATTAATGTTTGAAAAATATGAAAAAGCAGGAAAAATTGCATCAAAAGTTAGAAAAGAGGCTGTAAAGAAAATTACTGCAGGTATGAAAGTAATTGATCTTGTGGAGTGGATTGAATCAGAAATTAAAAGTACTGGTGCTGGATTATCTTTCCCATGTAATGTTTCTATCAATCAAATAGCTGCTCATTATACTTCTGCTCCTAGTGATGATACACGATTTTGTTATGGTGATATTGTAAAGATTGATCTTGGAGCTGAAGTTGATGGTTATATTTCTGATACTGCTGTTACTGTTATTGTTGAGGGCGATAATGGAGAACTTGTTGATGAGGAGGGTAAAGCTTATAATATGCCAGGTCGATTAGATGATGGTAATCCTGTTGTTAGCGAGGATGAAATTGAAGAAAGACGTGCTATTATTAATGCTTCTAGTTGTGCATTAGAAAATGCTATTAGTATTATAAAAGAGGGAGTTACTTTAAATGAAATTGGTTACGAAGTTCAAAAAACTATGAATGATCTTGGATATAATCCTATTGTTAATCTTACTGGCCATAGTTTAGAGCAGAATAATTTACATGCTGGTCTTTCCATTCCTAATTATCCAGATGGTAGTAATCATGAGTTAAAAGAGGGAGATCATATTGCTGTTGAACCTTTTGCTACTAATGGTGTTGGTTTGGTAAATGATATTCCCCAGCATTATATTTATTCTTTCCTTAGAAATAGGCCTATGAGACAACCTGATTCTAAACATTTACTTAATTATATTGGAAATAATTTATGTTATTTCCCTTTTGCTAGAAGACATTTACTTGAAGTTTATGATGAACATAGATTAAATAGGGCTATACGTCCTTTAATTTCTTCTAGATCTATTTATCCATACAATGCTTTGAAAGAAAAAACTGATGGTATGGTTGCTCAGACTGAGCATACTATTATTGTTGAAAAGGATGGATGTTGTGTTACTACTTTGTAACACTTATTTTTTTTATTCTTGTGTTTTCCATCCTGCTATTGCACATTGTCCCATTGATACACTTCCATCTCCTGGACATGTTTGTTTGTGTTGTATGTATGTGTATCCTTCATTTGTTAGTGTTTCTTTAACTACTTTTGATATGTATTCATTGTAAAATACTCCGCCTGTTACTCCAATTATTTTTGTATTGTATGCTTTTGCTGTGTTTATGGCTATTTTTGATAGTGCTTCTGCTAATGTTCTTTGTGCTGCACATGCTATTTCATCTATACCTACACCACTTTTCATTAGTTTTACTACTTCATATAGTAGTTTACTTGTGTTTATTAGGGTTTTGTTATTTTTAATTTCATATATTGGTTCTATTTTCAGTAGATCAAATCCTTCTCTTGCTACTGATTCTAGTTTCATTGAACATTCTCCTTCATATCCCCTATTTTTACTAATTCCTAAAAGAACACTTATACTATCAAGTACTCTCCCCATACTACTTGTTTGTGCTGTGTTGAAGTTGTTTTCTAGTTGTTTTAATGTTATATCTACTTCTTTTTCTCCATATTTAAAGTAATCTGAATAATCTGTTTTCATAAGGTTTCTTAATTCTTCAGTATCCATGATATTATATAGTATTCCCATTGCCATTCTTATTGGATATTTTGTACTTAGATCTCCTCCAGGCATTGGTTGTAGTGTGAGTCCTCCATGATTTTTATATTCTCCAGTGTTATTTAAATATAGGACTTCTCCACCCCATATATTTCCATCTTCCCCGTATCCTACTCCATCTGCTGTTATTGCTACCATTTCATCCAATTGATGTTCTGACATTAGGCTTGCTGCATGTGCATGATGATGTTGTACTTGTATGAGTTCTGTATTGTATTTTTTTGATAGTTCTTTTGCTAGTTTTGTTGTGTTAAATTCTGGATGCATATCTGCTACTATGTAATCTATTTTATCCGTTCTTGTTAGTTTTAGAAGGTGTTTTATTGCATCTTTCATAAATTCTAGTGTTTTGTATTTTGATGTGTTTCCTATGTGTTGGGATGGATAACATTTTCCTTCTTTTAATATTGAAAATGTTACATCTAGTTCTGGTCCAAGTGCTAGTATATTTTTTGTTGTGTTTATTTTTGTAAAGTCAAAAGGTTTTGGTACATATCCTCTTGATCTTCTTATAAATGAGGGTTTGTTATTTCTGAATCGAATTACACTATCATCACACCTGTTTAGTATTTTTCTATCATGTAAGAGATAGTAGTCTGCTATATCTTCTAATTTAGTTGTTATTTCTTTATTATCTATTAACATTGGATTTCCAGGCATGTTTGCTGATGTCATCACATATGCTGGTTCTAATGTGTACTTAAATAGTAAATGATGTAGTCCTGTATATGGCAACATTACCCCTTGATTATGTAGATTAGGTGATAGTTGTGGTGATAGATTGTATTCAGGGGATTTATTTAGTACTACTATTGGTTTTGCTACTGATTGTAGAACTTCTTTTTCTTGTTGTGTGTATGTAACAAATAAACTTGCTGTTTGTATATCTGGTGTCATGCATGCGAATGGTTGTGTTTTTCTCCCTAATCTTTCTCTTAATTTTTCTATTGCATCATCTGTTGATGTTTTACATACAAGATGTGTTCCACCTATTCCTTTTATTGCTATTATGTTTCCCTCATCTATTAGTTGACTTGTTTGTCTTATTGGATCTCTTGTAGGTATTTTTCCATCCTTATACAAATACACCTCTGGTCCACAATCTGGACAACATGTTGCTTCTGCATGATATCTTCTATCTAGTGGGTTTGTATATTCTTGATTACAATGTTTACATAGTGGGAATTTCTTCATTGTTGTATTTTTTCTATCATATGGTACTTCATCTATTATTGTAAATCTTGGCCCACAGTTTGTACATGCTGTAAATGGATAATAGTAGTGTTGATTGTTTGTATCTAATATTTCATCTAGACATTCATCACATATACTCATATCTGGTGGTATTACTGCTGTTCCTGATATTTCATTACTACTATTTACTATTGTGAAGTCATTGTATTTTGGTGTTGTTTGTTCGTGTATATCTACGTGTATATTATTTATTTCAGATCTTATTGGTTTATGTTCTTGTATTTGATCTATAAAAAGTTTTATATCATCGTATGTTCCTTGTACTACTATTTCTACTATGTTTCCCATGTTTCGTACATAACCATTTAGTTTCATTACTTTTGCTAGCCTGTATATTGTAGGTCTAAATCCTACTCCTTGAACTATTCCATCTACTAATAGATTTGCAGTGTATTGTTTCATTTTTTCCCACATTCTTTTTTTTAATTAATATAATTTTTTTGGAGTTTTGTTTATTTAGTTTTGTATTTTTTTTTGTTGATAAGAAATAATTTTTATTAGTGAAAATATATAATTATAAATATATAAATATAATATTATTGAAAAACTTTTTTTTATAATTCATACATCTTGTGATGGAAAAAAGATTATAATTGAATAAAATGGAGAATATAATTAATGTCTGATATATATGAGATAGGTGAAGCTTTAATTGGTGATGGACCTGAATTAGCACATATTGATCTTATAGTTGGTAGTAAACAAGGACCTGTTGGTACTGCTTTTGCAACTAACATGGCAAGTATGAGTGTTGGTCATACTCCTTTATTATCTGTTATTAGACCAAACTTACCTACTAAACCTGCTACTCTTATTGTACCTAAAGTAACTGTACAAAATCTAGATGATGCAAGTAAAATATTTGGTCCAGCTCAAACTGCTGTTGGTCGTGCTGTAGCAGATGCTGTTGAAGAAGAAATAATTCCAAAGGATATTGTGGAAGATATTGTATTGATGGTTAATGTATTTATTGATCCTTCTGCTAAGGATTACCGTAAAATATACCAATACAATTATGGTGCTACTAAATTAGCTATTAAACGTGCATTTGATAAATATCCTTCTGTTGATAAGGTTTTAGCTGAAAAAGACAGAGGAACACATCCAATTATGGGATTCAAAGCTATGAAATTATGGAACCCACCTTACTTACAAGTTGCATTAGATCTTGATAATGAAGATAGAATGCGTAGTATTATAAGAGATTTACCTAAACGTGAAAGAATTCTTATTGAAGCAGGTACACCTTTAGTTAAAAAATTTGGTGTTGAAATTATCAGTAAAATAAGAGAAGAAAGACCGGGTGCTTTCATTATTGCTGATCTTAAAACTTTAGACGTTGGTAGAGTAGAAGTTAAAATGGCTGCTGATGAAACAGCTGATGCTGTTGCTATTTCTGGTCTTGGAACCAATGAATCCATTGAGAAAGCTATCCATGAATGTTCTAAACAAGGAATTTACTCTATTCTTGATATGATGAATGTAAGTGATATTCCTTCCAAACTTGAAGAACTTAAATTAAAACCTAATATAGTTTTATTACACAGAAATATTGATTCTGAGACTATGAGAGATAATGATGGTGAACAACAATCTGAATGGGGTAACATCAAAGATATTAAATCTAAACTTGGTAAACGAGGTTTAATTGCTGTTGCTGGTGGAGTAACTCCTGAAAAAGTTGATACTGCCTTAGCTAATGGTGCTAATATTATTATTGCTGGAAGATATATTATTGGTTCATCTGATGTTAGAAGAGCTGCTGAAGATTTCCTCAGATACTTACCTCAAGATTCTGATACAATGAGATTAGCTCTTGATGAGGATGAAAAAATTTAGATTTTCTTTTTTTTCTTCTTTTTATTTTTTGTAATTGTTTTTGTATAGTTGAATTTATTTTTTAGTATATGTTATAAGTTATTTGTAATAAGTTATAAGTTATATATTTAAAAAAAATTAGATTTTATTCATACTTTCCACATCTTCTTGTGGATAACGATACTGTTGTTTGATTACATCATCCTCAAATCGAATTCCCTCATTCTCTAGTATGAATCTTTTAAAATAACCATCTTTTCTTCCATTATATCCACCTAATGTCCAATCAGATTTTACTGTTCTATGACATGGAATTATCAATGGAAATGGATTGGATGCAAGGGTATTTGCTACTGGTCTTGCACTTTTAGGTCGTCCTATTAATTGTGCTAATTTCTTATATGTAGTTACCATTCCATATGGTATTTCATTTTGTTTTAATAGTACTTCTCTTTGAAATTGTGTAAGATCATTTAAATCTAATTGATTTAATTCAAATTTAATATCATGTCCCATAATAATTTCTTTAATATTTGACATGATTTTTAATATGTATTTACTTGGATGTACTTCATGTAAAACTCCATGATATTGTATGTCCCCATAATTGTGTTTTCGACTCTTTGAATCTGGAAGTACCACTTGTTTTATTATTTCATTTTTATCCCATACAATAGCTATTTCCCCAATTAAAGAATTGAAAACCATATATTTAAGTGAGCCTAAATTTAACACCTCCTGTCTATGAAAAACATTCATTACAATTAATTACTAATTATTTAAGACATGATATAAATATATATATGAATTAAAAATAAAATCTATAAAAAAAGTAAGGAGGAATAAAATATGTTAATTGAATTAATAACATTACTCATACTCATACTAATAGCAATTATTGGACTTAAACTCCTAATAGAAAATGGTGACACTATTTTAAAAATAATAACACACCTTGCTATGGGATGGATTACACTAGTTATTGTTAATATAATACCAGGTATTCACATACCAATTAACCTTATAACCATACTAATTTCAGGTTTTGGAGGAATTTTAGGAACTATACTTCTTGTATTATTATCAATTATATTCTAAATAATCTTTAATAAATCACTAGATGTATAATTAAATCCATACTCTTCAACTAATTTATCACCAGCATTACCTAATATGAATGCTGAAATATATGCAGATTCATAAAGAGTATTTCTTGTTGAAATACCTACACATAAACCTGCAAGTAAATCTCCAGTACCACCAACAGTCATACCTTGATTACCAGTACTATTTAATTTATAATCATCAGGTGATACTACAATATCAACAACACCCTTCAATAAAATAACAGTATTATATTCCTTTGATAATTTTTCTAAAAGTTTAATTTTATCATCTCTTTTATCAGGAAGATCACATCCGAAAAATTCCTTAAATTCACGTGTATGTGGTGTTACTAAAGTATTTGAATCGATTATATTCTGTTTATCAACTAATTTTAAAGCATCAGCATCAATTACTATTTTTTTATCAGTAGAAGTTACTATCTTATTAAATAATTCACCAGTTTGACTTGAAAGACCTGCGCCAGAACCAATTAATATTGAATCTACCCTATCTATTAATTCAGATATAATAGGATAACCATCCATATTTAATACATCCCCCTCAATACTTTTAACAATGTACTCTGGATTATATTGTTTTATTATTTTTGCAGAGGATTCAGGAGCTACAATAAATACTAAATCCACACCACGTGAAATAGCAGCTTCTGCTGCAAATATAACTGCTCCAATATAATCAGGATTTGATCCAATAATTAAAACAGAACCATTTTCACCCTTATGTGAAGATGTACTTGGAGTTTTTAATTTAAGTAAATCACCTACTCCTGTATATTCCTCTGATACTAAAGGAATTCCAATATCCAATACTTCAATATTTCCAACATATTTATTATCTGCAAGTTTTAATCCAGTTTTTGGTTTATGAAGTGTTAATGTTGTATGTGCAACAACTGATTTATCATAAACTACACCATCTTCTGGATTTAAACCTGATGGAACATCCACTGATATTACTATTGCTGGTGAATAATTAATATTATCAATAGCAGATGATATAGGTTCTCTTAATCTCCCATTAACACCTGTTCCCAATATTGCATCTATAATTATATCAGAATTATCTGGCTTTAATTGACTAGAATCTGTAATTTTGGATAATTTAAGATTTTTATCAGTTTTAGATATTAAGTTAATTGATTTCCAATTAGTTTTTGAATCCTTATTTTTAATATTCTCAGGTTTAGATAATAGAAATAAATGTATTTTATAACCCTGATTTAATAAATGTCGTGCAATAACAAATCCATCCCCACCATTTCCACCAGTACCACAATATATGGAAATTTTCTTTTTATCTGGAAAATTATTCATTATATATCCTGCTATACTTGAACCAGCATTTTCCATCAATACTATTGTTGGTATATGATTATATTCTGTATTTCTATCCACTGCTTTCATTTCAATAGGTGTTAATACCCCTTTCATATTATCAAAAACTCCCTTATTCTATGAGATTTATCTTATATTTTCCAAGATTTCCACCATAATTACCGGCAGATATTTTAATTACCCCAGGTATTGTTTTTATGGCTTTAATTGCTACTTGTGTAGCTTTAGATATGGATTCTTCGGTTAATCCATCAAATACTATTTCATAAACACCTTCTGCATCTTCTGGTAATTTAGAATCAGATATTCTATCCTTTAATGTTGGACAATACCCTTCATTTGTAGTTGCATTCATAAATTTATACTTTTTAGATCCAACCTTAGAACCAGATGCAACTATTCCTCCAGGAAATGGACATATAACTCCAGAAATTTCTTTTATTGCATTAACTGCTGCTTCTGCAGCTACTAACGCACTTTGTTGTGTTTTTGCCATGATAAATAAATTACCACCAGCCACTGCATTTGTTATTCCAAAATCTTCTTCTATTAGAAAATCTCCAGACATTATTGGAATTTTATACAATGTTTTTCCATATTTCTCTACTTTTTCCTGATATCCATCAGCAAAAAATGCTAATTTAAATCCAAGATTTGTATTATTATCACAATCAGGTAATAAATTAAATACAGAGGTTGTTGCAGTAGTTAATACACACTGTCCAATACGTTCTAATAGTTGTTGTTCAACCTGTTTTATCTTATTTTGACAAATTATAATGGAATAACCTGGCCTATTATCTGGTGTTTTATCAGGTGATATGTACTTATCAATTCCAGCCTCTGCTGGACATCCTATAAATGATGTTGCAAATCCTGTTGCTTCTGTTGCAGCAGTGAATGCTAAATTCTTTGTTGCAGCAGTAATTAACAAATGAGCTGCTTTTGTATTAAATGCTTCTGCATATGTATCTTCTATTATTGGTAATTTCATAATTAAATACTCCTAAATTTTTCTAAAAAAAAGATAAAAAATAAAATATTTTTTTTTGTTTTCTAATTAATATCTACTTCATCTAACACTCCCGTACCAAAATATGGAAGGGTTAATAAACCTAACACTGAAACCATCCAGAATGATATTAGTCTTTCAACAAGAGTTACTGCTGTACTAATAAATGGTGGTATTCCTGATAAAGAATATACTAGAATCATTACTCCATCAATAGCACCTAATCCCCCAGGTAATGTAGGAATCATACCCACAAGTGTAGATAATAAAAATACTGCTGCTACCATACCTATTGATACTTGAACTCCAAATGCCATAAATACAAGATACATTCTCATAATTTCTAAAAACCATGCAATGAAAGATATAAAAATTGCAGATACAAATATCTGCTTATTCTTCAATAGATATAAAAGACTTGTTTGAAATCCTTTAAGTGAATTTAATATCTTTATTTCATAAGGTTCAATATTACGTTTTATAACTTTATTTAACTGTCTAAATACCCAACGAATAACTCTAACACCAAAGGTTTCATTAATACAAATATATACTATGAATATGAGTAATGCAACAAATAATATAATTGCAAAAATCAATGTAGCAAGCATAACTATACTTAAATGTATTGTAAATATTAGGTAAATCATTGCAATAATAGCAAGTATAGTAAAAGGGAATATATCAAATAATTTATCACCCATTACTGTTGCAAATGTTGTTTTAAACGAAGAATTTGTATTTTTACTTAATAAATATGCTCTAACCGGTTCTCCACCTCCACGACCACTTGGTGTCAAGTTATTTACTGCTAAACCTACAAGTAACATTGCAAATAATGTTATTTTTTTATGAGCTATATTTAATCCACCTAAGATAACACTCCATCTTAGATTCCATAAAATCATTGTAATTACTTGTAAAATAATCGCTAGAAGTACATAATTCATATTTGCCTGTTTAAGAGCACTGATAATCTCCCCCGGACCTATGAATATAATCATTGCTGCCAGTACAACTAATCCAATTAACAGTAAACCAAATACTTTTTTATAATTCATGTTATCTCCTATAAATTTTTTAAATCTAATAACAAATCCTAAGACTTATTAATTCTATTTAAAAAAAATTAATATTATTATATAATATATGTCTTATTAATATAATAAAATTATAATTATTTAAGTAAATTCAAATATAATGTATAATTATATTCATAACAAAGAGATGTGATAAATGGAAGAAATAATCATAGTTGGTGGAGGAAGAGTTGGTATTCGCTTAATTGATCTTTTAAATAAACGTGAAGATTATCATATAACTCTTATTGATGATAATAAAAAAGCATTATCCTTAATTAAAGAAAAATATGAAACAGTGGATATTGTTCGGGGTAATGCTACAAATAAAACTGTGCTTGAAAATGCAGGTATTGAAAATGCTGATATCATTGTGGCTGCAACTAGTATTGATGAAGTAAATCTACTTATTGGTATTTTATCTCAAGGATATCATCTGAAAAAAATAATTGCTAGAACTGCCAATCCATCACATATAAAGATGTTTAAAAAATTAGGACTAAATGAAGTAGTAAGTCCTGAACTTACAACTTGTATGGATATTCAAAAGTTAATTATCAATTCTCTTTCTGTTAAAATGTTAACAACAGGTTCTGATGATATGGAACTAGTAGAAATCACAGTCAAGTCCAGCAAAGTTGTTGGTAAAGAAATAGGTCAAATTAGTCCATCAAAAGATTTCATCATAGTCTTATGTAACAAAAACAATGAAGATATTATAGCCCAAAATAATATTGTTTTATCAAAAGATGATAAGATAACAGTTCTTGTTAAATCAAATAAAATTAAAAAAGTTAAAAAATATTTCACAAAAAGTGGTCTTCTTAGCTCAATATAAAAAAATAATAAAAGGAATTTATTGTGTTTATAAACGTGAAGCTAACATGACAGCTAATGATATTTGTTCAGTTACAGCTGATATTGCATATGGCCCATGACCAGGGAATAATTGAACAACATCTAAATCTGCAAGATGTAAAATGGATTTTCTCATATCATCCATACTTCCTGTTGGAAGATCTGTTCTTCCAAAGTTACCTCCAGAAAAGAGTGTATCTCCACTTATTAAACTTTTTCCATTACATAAACAAATACCACCACGTGTATGACCTGGTGTGTGTAATACTTCATATCCATTAACCATGTCATGCTCATTTAATGGTTTAATATCTAAATCAGGAACTTTCATTCCAAATGATGATGCTACTGTTGCATTTTCATCCTTATTTTTAACAGTTTCCAAATCTAATGGATGCATATATATATCATAACCATATTTATCTTGTAAATATTTATCTGCACCCATATGATCAAAGTGACAGTGTGTATTTACAATTTTTGTAATATCATTCATTGATATTCCAGATTCTTCTATTGAATCTATTAAATATTTGTTATTTAGTCCTGTTCCAGGATCAATTAGCATATCCCCAATAACATATGTATTTGAATCTCTTTCTTTTCCTAAAATTATTGTAATATCATCTACTTTTTCCATATTATATCCCACCTATTTTAATTCATATTTCATACCATAACAACCATATGTTGTTCCTAATATTTTATGATAATGATTTTCAGCACGCATAAAACCAAGTTTACCATAAAAATTTAGTAATCCTGGTTTTTTAAATTCAACATCCAATAATATTGCATCACATTTTAATATATACGCATTTTTTATACATCTTTTAACTAATTTACTTCCAACACCTTTTTTTCTATGTTCTGGATTAGTATATAAGTTTCCAATATAGTATTCATTACTTTTAATATGTGATGCAAATAACATACCTACTATTGAATTTTGTATAATTAAAGGTAAACTAGTACATGAAGTATCATATAAAGCTTTATATGTATTTCTAATAGATAAATCAGAACCCTTAAATGATACAGCAATTCCTTCAATATCCCTTGGATTCTCATCATACAATATTGTGATAAAATTTCTATGATAAGGATTTATATAATCACTCATTATTAATCTCTCAATAGCAGTGATTGCACGTACTTTATCATTATAAAAGAGTAGATTAAATGTAAATTCATCAGTATTATATATCCATGTTGCAATCTCACCAACATCATCATAATCATTTAAATTTCTAAAATTAGTCATAATATCATTTTCTTTAAAGCTTATATTTTTATTATAGTATTTATTAATACTTCTCTTTTATTTGATATAAACTTTTTAATATTCTATTTTATAAATAATTAAGTATTATGGAAACTAAAACTATAGTTCTAAATGATATTGATTATATAACAAGAGATGAAAAACCAGTAATACGATTATTTGGTAGAGACTCTAAGACAAATGAAAATGTTATTGCATATGACACAACATTTAAACCATATTTATATATTTTACCAAATAATTTAGATGAATGTCTAGTTGAACTACGCCAATTAGGTATAGATGATTTAGAATTAGAAGATAAAATAGATATTGGAGTTAAACGTGAATATATTAAGGCAACATTAATTCATCCACAAGAAGTTCCAAAATTACGTGATATTATACGTGAACTACCTACTGTTAGAGAAATAAGAGAATATGATATACCATTTTATAGAAGATATTTAATTGATAAACAAATAACACCAACAAATGTTATAGAAATTCATGGAAAAACCCAAGATATGGATTTTGATGTTGATGATGATGTTATTATATTTAAATTAGAAGAAAACCCAATTGATACTAAAGAGATTGTAAATCAGAATAAAATATTAAGTTTTGATATAGAAGTTTATAATGCTGAAGGTATGCCCTCTGCTAAAAAAGATGCCATTATTATGATGAGTTTATGTGGTAATAATGGTTTTAAAAAGGTTTTATCTACAAAAAAATCAAGTAAAGATTTTGTTGAAACATTACCTACTGAAGAGGATATGTTAAAACGATTTGTTGAAATTATTAAAGAAGAAAATCCTGATATGCTTGTAGGATATAACTCTGATAACTTTGATTTACCATATATTAAAGAAAGAGCAGATACACTTAATATTAAATTACCTCTTGGAATTGATAAATCAAGTATTAAATTCATAAAAAGAGGATTTAATAATGCAGGCCTTATAAGAGGCCGTGTACATGTAGACTTATACCTTCTTGTAAGGCAATACATGAATTTAGATCGTTACACATTAGAACGTGTATATAAAGAATTATTTGATATTGAAAAGATAGATGTACCTGGAGATAAGATATTTGAATACTGGGATTCTGACAATGAATTATTAGAGAAATTATTTGATTATTCAATGGATGATGCTATTACAACAACAGAAATTGCAGATAAATTAACTCCCCTTACTGTTGCACAAACAAGATTAGTTGGTCAACCATTATTTGACATTGCACGTATGACTACCGGACAAATGGTTGAATGGTATCTTATATGGAAGGCATTTGAAAAAAACAACATAATACCAAATAAACCAACTACTAATGAATATACTCAAAGAAGAAGTTCTAAAAAGGTAGCAGGAGGCTATGTTAAAGAACCTGAAAAAGGATTATTTGAACATATTGCATATCTAGATTTTAAAAGCCTATATCCTTCAGTAATTATTGCTCAAAATATCTCTCCAGATACTATAACTACTGATGATACGCTAGATGAATCAGAATATCATTTATGTCCAGAATCAGATTATAAATTTTTAAAAGAACCAAAAGGTTTTATTCCTTCAATTATTGGTTATATTCTTGATGAAAGACAAAGAATTAAAAAATTAATGTATGAAGAAACTGTACCTGAACAGAAAAAGGCATATGACTTCGAACAACAAGGACTTAAACGTTTAGCAAATTCAATGTTCGGAGCTTATGGATATGCGCGATTTAGATGGTATAAAAAAGAATGTGCTGCTGCCATAACTGCTTGGGGAAGGGAATATATTCAAGATGCAATGAAAAAATCAGAAGAATATGGTTTTAAACCAATATATGCAGATACTGATGGATTTTATGCTACATATATTGGTAATTTAGATGATTGAAAAAAAATAGATAATTTATAAAATATTTATAAGTTAAAAAATACATAATAATTATTAAAAAAAATATAAAGAGTATATTTTATGAAGCTTAGTCCTTTACAAACTATTGTTTTTATAGTAATATTAGCAGGAATAGCATATGGTGCATACAGTGCAACAATAGATCAATTACCTGATGTTTCAGGTACTGTTGTTGGTAACACAACAGTTAATAACAGTACAAATCCAACAATAGGAACAGTTTACTTATATGATGATACAAATAATTCTTCAAATACATCAGTTATAATTAGAAAAAACACTAAAATATACAAGGAAGATAAAAATGGTAAACAAACCTCTGTAAATATGTCTAGCATAAAAAATGGTTGTAAAATTGATGTTTATACAGTAGGTGACCCTACAAATACCATTCCACCCCAAGTAATCTCTGAAAGAATTGTTATTAAGGCTAAAAAATAAACTCCACCCTTTTTTTTATTTTTATTGAAAATAATTCCATTAAATAGCTAGTTTCTAATAAAATTTCAGACTAAAAAAAAATAAATTGAAGTAGACTACTCTACCCCATATTGAAAAAAAATTATTCATAAGTATCATATGAATATGTCATCACTTAGATGTATGTATATATAAAAAAGCTTCTATTTAAAGGGATTATATAAAAATACCTGAATTTAAATAAAATTTATATGATTTAATATAAAAACACACAATTAATATAAATACTCTTGAATTAATTTAGAAATTTTTTAAAATAAGAAATTAAAAATGGTTTTTTGTTATTTAATAAATACTTTTTTTTTAAAATGATACTCCCCATTATTCTAAATATAATTGAATTGATTATGTTACTGTTGATTTTTCTTGAATATTTAATTGTAATAATCTTTATTTATTATAAAAAAAAGAAGTTTAAATAGTAAAAAATATTTTTATATAAAGTATTTTATAATATAAAAAAAAATATTACTAAAATAAACAGAGTGATCCAAATGAAAGACACAGTGGGAATGATACTATGTGGTGGTTTTGGAAAAAGATTAAGACCTGTAACTGAAACAGTACCTAAACCATTAGTAGAACTAAAAGAAGATTACACAATACTTGATAAACAAATATTTGACTTTAAAAGTGCAGGAGTTAATAAAGTAATATTATTGACTGGATTCCTTGGAGAAAAAATAGAAGAACGTTATGGTAATGAATATATGGGCGTTACAATTGAATATGTTAAAGAAGAAAAACCTCTTGGAACACTAAATGCCATACGTTTAGGAATGGAACACATGGATGATAACACACAATGTGTAATAAGAAACGGAGATGTTGTTGCAGATTTAAGTATTAAAAAAATGATAGAAGATGGTGAAAAATCACCATTTGATTTCACAATATTTGTAACACAAATGACATCACCTTATGGTATAGTTGAATTAAGTGGAGATAAAATAGTATTATTCAAGGAAAAACCATTACTTGATTACTATATAAATGGTGGAATATACTTTTCAAAAGGTAAGTTAGACTTCGGATCATATAAAACAGGAGATATTGAAAAAACAATATTCCCTGAATTAGCAAAAGATAAGAAACTTGGATATTATAAGGAAAATGGTTTATTTTGGATGGCAGTAGACACGTCAAAAGAATTACAGCAAGTACAAAATGAATATAAAAACAGAGAAGATAAGCCATGGGGATATGAGAAAGTACTTATATATACTGATAAATATCTTACAAAAGAATTATTTATTAAAGAAGGTTATCAGACAAGCTTCCACTATCATCCAAATAAAGATGAAACAATGTACATTGTAAGTGGAAAAGGTTACATAGAATTTGAAGACAAAAAAGAATATTTTGGAGCAAAGGATACTGTAAGAATAGAACCACAAACACCACATACTATTGTTGCTATAGAAAACACAGTATTACATGAAGTATCTACACCAGACTTAGATGATACAATTAGAATAAAAGATTTCTATGATTCACAAACACCTAGTGGTAAAAGATAGATTGAATCTATCTTAAAAATTCTTTTTTACTTTTTTTAAAATTATTTATGGAGACGTGGTTTTATTAGTAATATAACTATTATTGATTATGGCAGTGGAAATATAAGGAGCATATATAATGCTTTAAAACGTTTAAATGTTGAAGTAAAAGTATCTTCTGATATAAATGAAATTAAAACTTCTGATGCATTAATATTACCAGGAGTAGGTGCATTTGGTGCAGTTATGAAGAATCTTGTTAAGTATAAGGACGTTGTATATAATCATATAGATGATGATAAACCTTTACTAGGAATCTGTTTAGGATTACATATGCTTTTTTCTAGTAGTCAGGAGAGTCCTGATATTAAGGGGTTGGATATATTTAATGGTAGTGCAAAGAAATTTAACTTACCTCCAGAATATAAAATACCTCATATGGGATGGAATACTATAGAAGTAAATGATACTACTTCAAATAACACTACTCTTCTATCTGAAGCTGACAATAACTATATGTACTTTGTTCATTCATATTATATTGACCCTGAGGATAAAAATATAATAACTGCATATACTGATTATGGTGGAAAAATTCCAGTTGCTATTGGAAAGAATAATATTCATGCACTACAATTCCATCCAGAAAAAAGTGGAAAAGCAGGATTAAATATTCTACGTAAATTTATAAACACCATAGATTAACCACCTTTTCTTCTTATTTTTTATAATATTAGAAATTAATATAATAATAACAAAGTATGATATATAGATATAATCATACAAATTTTATGAAAATTAATAATTTTAGTGATGTATATGGATATTGAAGAATTTGTAAAGAAAAATATGAGACAACAAAAAGATGAAAATGAAATAATTGAAAAACTCACAACAATAATCGAATACTACAAGAATATTAACTCCAAACAAGCAAAATTATTAAGTAAAACTGTGTATGATGAAGTAAAAACAACAGAAAACTTAGATAAAACTGAATTAAAAAAATTATTAGATTATCCAAAAACAAATATCCATATGGGCGAATTTGGTGTAGGATCACGTGGACAAGGAGATTTCTATGTACACAATCAAATTGCCCAGATTATTAAAAATACTGACACTTCCTCCATAGTAAATCCTACAGCCCAAGATGATGGAGGAGTAGTAAAGGTAGAGGATACCTATTATATAACCACTGCAATAGATGGAATTCATTCAAGATTAAGTGATTATCCATTTCTTGCAGGATTTCATACAGCAAGAGCCACACTACGTGATGTATGTGTTATGGGCGCAAATCCTGTAGCATTAATAAGTGATATTCATCTTGCAGATGATGGAGATGTTGGAAAAATATTAGATTATACTGCAGGAATCTGTGCAGTATCAGAATTAACACAAGTCCCACTAGTTTCTGGAAGTACCCTCCGTATTGGAGGCGATATGGTTTTAGGTGATAGATTAGTTGGTGCTGTTGGTGCTGTTGGATCATCCAACACCTTACCCAAAGCACGTAGTAATGCAAAAGAAGGTGATTTGATTCTTATGACAGAAGGTTGTGGTGGTGGAACAATCACAACAACTTCAATATATAATAATTATCCTGAAGTCATAAAAGAAACACTTAATGTTCAGTTTATAAAAGCATCACAACTACTAAATAACTATCCATCAGAAGATAAAATTCATGCGATGACCGATATTACAAATGGTGGAATAATTGGTGATTCTAATGAAATTAATAAAACAACAGGACTTGGAATACATTTATATAGTGAAAATATTAAAAATCTTATAAATTCAAAGGTTTATAATATGTTAGATGATTTAGATATAGATGTTCTTGGGGTTTCAGTTGATTCATTAATGATAATTGTTTCAGAAGAAGAATCAGATACTATTATTCGTTTATTAAATGAAAATAAGATTAAAACAGATGTTATTGGAAAAATAACAAATACTGGTAAAACCTATCTTGAGGATGAATCTGGTAATATTAAACAATTAGTTCCAAAATTTAGAGAAGCTGCATATACCCCTATAAAGAAAGTTATTGATTCAATAAATGAAGTGGACTTTGAAGAAAATAAAAAAACAATCAATCATGCTACAGTAGAATCTATTAAGAAAAAAGATGAGATTGTATCATGGATAAAAAGTAGATATGAATGAAAAAGGACAATTTCTATTATATGATGGAGTACTTGCAATAATTATTCTATTTATTATTATGATAGTCTGTTTTAATATTTTAGAAAAAGAAAGTACTGTATATGAATTAGATAATACTTATAAAACACCATATGAGGTATTAAATCTATTAGATACTATGCCCTATAATGATGAAAGTATTCTATATTCTCTAACTATGATAGATGATATTAATACTGAGTTAGAAAGTAATCTCTTAAATATAACAGAACATATTATATCAGACAATACCAGATATGAATATATTCTAAGGGATATTACAACAGACAAACTGTTACTTAAAACATCAGATAATAAAAAAATAATATATAGTGGTAGAAAAATTGTGAATGGACATGTTTTTGAATTAGATTTTTTAATCTAATTTCTTTATTTTATAACACTTCACTAATCTTGATATGAAGGATATTATGCCCATTATACTAGTTATAATTATGATTATATTTACAATATAGTTACAGTTAATTATATTAGAAAATAGGACCATACCTGGTATTGCCATACATATTACTCCAAAATATTTTCCTATTTTATCAAATATTAATGATTTATCTTTGTTATTTGCAAGTATTGATGATGTTAATATAAATTCACTAAAGACTATTATTGTTAATATTAAAAACCATGATGGTATTTTATTTACATAAACAAGCACTATGTATGATAATAATACAAATGTAATATCTGCAATAACATCTAATTTTGATCCAAAAGATGATGTGAGATTGTTTTTTCTAGCTATTTTTCCATCAAATATGTCTGTTAATGATATTATTATAAATAGAATTAATAGTATTATGCTGATTTTATTATTGTTTATATACAAATCACAAAGTCCTATACTAAATAATATAGATAATATTATTCTTAGAAAAGATAATTTATTTGCATTGTTAAATAGATCATACATGTTTTTATATTAAATTTTTATAAAAATAGTTTTTTTTAAAAATGGGGTCACAGGGATTTGAACCCCGATCCTAGGATTTCTCTTGTCTCAGCACTCCAATCGATCATCATCGGTATGCCTCAGCATGCGCGCGTTCTTCAAAGACAACTGGAGTCCCAGATGATGCCAGGTTACACTATAACCCCATATGTGCTATTTAAGTGTTAAGACTCAAACGAGTTTTTAGGATTATTTATAATTATATAAAAAGTATTATATATAGTTTTAGGTTATAAATCATTAAAAAAAATTGAAAAAAGAGTTCTATTTTATATATTAACTTCTTCATATACCAAATCTATAGCTTTGGACATACCTTCTTTTACACTATCACATAATCCATATTCTACAAATGGTGATGATACTTTTTCAGGTTGACATGCAATAACAACTATTTCAACATCATCTAATTCATCTAATGGATCTACAACAGATATTGAATGGGGATCCTGATATTTTCCTACAGGCATTTCATCTTTTGATAAGATTTTAATATCTCCTGGTTTTCCACCAAAGTTTGCAATATCAAGTATGATTATTTTCTTCCACATTGGATTTGGTAATGAAAAAAGATAGTGGGGTGCACTTGTACCTGCATCAATTGTCATTACATTATCAGGTAATGGTCTTTCTTTGAGATGTTTCTCAATTTCATCTATTGTAGCTGGTCCAAATCCATCATCTTTAAATAGAACATTTCCACATCCTACTACTAGTACTTCTGCATCGTATGTCAAAATAAAATCTCCATAATTTATTATCTTTATTATTTTTTCTATATTTATAGTGTTATTTATATTAATAATAGTATATGATTATTTTTAAAAATTATTTAGGAATATAACATGTAATTTTCATTCTTTCCATTTCTTTACTTAATGGCTCTTGCAAATCACTTCTATACCATGCAAGTTCAAGTTTATTTGTAAGTGGATTTTTATATAATGCATAACCTTCTCTTTTATCAGCTAATAATAAAATCCATATATCTGGACCAACACTTGTTTTATATATTTTACAGTAAAATACATGTTTTTCATCATCATCAGAAAAACAAATATAGGCATTATTAATAGAAAGTGTTTCTTTAGGATGTAACAATCCTTGCACCTTTTCTTTATATGGGCTAAGTAATAATTCTAGTCTATCTAATGAAATATTAACATATTCATCATCATTTAAAAATAAATCTACTTTAATTTCATTACTAATAATCATGACTATACCTCCACAACATTAGTGTTAATATATGTGTTAAAATAATTATTATGTTTATTTATAAATTTCAAAAAAAAGATATTGAAAAAGAAGGGGTTGAATGGATGAGATTATTTAGTAAAAATTTTATCAAGAAGTCCTTTTTTAACATGAGATATTTCTTCTCCACTAACATCAGCAAACTCTTTAAGTACTTCTTTCTGTTTAGCAGATAATTTTTTAGGAACAACAACCTGCACTTTAACATACAAGTTTCCTTTTCCTGACCAGTTAAGACTCTTAATACCTTCTCCTCTTAATTTAAATGTACTTCCACTTTGTGTACCTGCTGGAATATTAAGAGAAGCTTCACCATCAATTGTTGGAACATCAACAGAATCTCCTAAACATGCTTGCACATAACTTATTGGTAGATCATAGAATAAATCTTGGCCTTCTCTTCTAAATAGATCGTGTTTTAAAACTTTTATAGTTACATACAAATCTCCAGAAGGAGCACCCCTAATTCCATCATCACCTTCACCAGAAACACGTAGTTTTGTTCCAGTTTCCACACCAGCTGGTATGTTTATTGAAATTTTATTGGTGGTTGTTTTTAATCCAGAACCATGACATTCTGTACATGGTTTTTCAACGTGTTGCCCTTCACCATTACACTGAGGACATTTAGAAACTGTTGCAAACTGTCCAAGTGGAGTGTTTTGTACTTGTTTTACTTGTCCAGCACCATTACATTGAGGACATGTTTTTACAGAAGACCCTGGTTCTGCACGAGTTCCATTACATTTTGGACATTTTTTCTTATGTCTAACATCTAAATCCTTAGATACACCACTAGCTACTTCTTCAAGTGTTAATTCTACTATTTGTGAAATATCCTGCCCTCTTCCAGAAGGACCAGATGATTCTCCACCAAATCCAAATAGGTCAAAAATACTTCCAAATCCACCTTGGGATCCACCACCAAATCCAAAACCATTGAAAATATCTTCAAAGTTTATGTTGTTAAAGATATCTTCTTGACTGAATCCGTCCATACCTGCATGACCAAATTGATCATATCTTTTTCTTTTTTCATCATCAGATAGTACACCATATGCTTCACTTAATTCTTTGAATTTTTCCTCAGCACCCTCCTCATGATTTACATCTGGGTGATATTTCATAGCCAATTTTCGATAAGCTTTTTTAATTGTTTTCTTATCAGCGTTTTTATCTACACCTAATACTTCATAATAATCTCTCTTATCTGCCATAGTATTGCCCCTTTCTATTAAAATAATAAATAAAAAAAAATAGTATAGGAAAAATCTTCCTATACTATACCCTTCTTTTTTACATCTTTAAGATTTAAAAAGAAATTATCCTTTCTTATAGCTAATTAATTTTAAGATAAATTTATTTATAAACGGTTATTAAATATTTTCTTTTAACTTAATTGATATATAAAAAGAAATTGTTAAAGAAATCTTCAACAATAATCCTTCAATCTATGTGTTAATTTATTTATTTTTTTTCAAAGTCTGCATCGATTGTGTCATCATTATCAGATTGTGTTGAATCTGATTGATCTGCTTGTTGTTGAGCTTGTTGTTGAGCTTGTGCAGCTTGTTGATATATTTCTGCACCAATTTCTTGTATTGTTTTATCTAATGCATCAGATTTTTCTTTAATTAAGTCAATGTCATCTTTTTCTATTGCATCTTTAAGTTCTTGTTGTTGATCTTTTATGAGTGTTTGTTTATCTTCACCTAATTGATCTTTGAGTTCTTCTAAAGTTTTATCAGCAGTGTATACTAATGAATCTGCAGTATTTCTAATTTCAATTTCTTCTTGACGTTTTTTATCTTCTTCTGCATGAGCTTCTGCTTCTTTTACTTTTTGTTCAATTTCTTCATCTGATAATTTGTTAGATGATGTGATTGTTATTTGTTGTTCTTTACCTGTACCTTTATCTTTTGCTGATACATTGATTATACCATTTGCATCTATATCAAATGTTACTTCAATTTGTGGTGTTCCTCTAGGTGCTGATGGAATACCTACTAATTGGAATCTTCCAAGAGTAGTGTTATCATTAGCCATTGGTCTTTCACCTTGTACTACGTGAATATCTACACTTGTTTGACCATCAGCTGCTGTTGTAAATATTTGACTTTTCTTAGTTGGAATTGTTGTGTTACGTTCAATAAGTTTTGTAGCTACTCCACCCATTGTTTCAATTCCTAAAGATAAAGGTGTTACATCAAGTAATACTAAGTCATCAATTTCTCCAGCTAATACTCCACCTTGAATAGATGCTCCTGATGCTACACATTCCATTGGGTCAATTCCTCTTTCTACTTTTTGACCTACAAAGTCTTCTACATATTGTTGGATGGAAGGCATTCTTGTTGGTCCACCTACGAGAATTATTCTGTCAATTTCATTATTTTCTAATTTTGCATCATCAATTGCCTGTTTAATTGGAGCTCCACATTTTTGAATAATTGGATCAACAATTTCTTCAAGTTTTGCTCTAGATAAACTCATATTTAAATGTAAAGGTCCTGCTTGTGTTGCTGTAATAAATGGTAAGTTTATATCTGTTGTTAATGTTGTGGACAATTCAATTTTTGCTTTTTCTGCTGCTTCTCTTAAACGTTGAGCTGCTTGATCATCATTTAATAAATCTACACCATTTTCTTTTTTGAATTCTTCTGCTATGTATTTCATTAATGCAGTGTCCATATCAGTTCCACCAAGATTAGTGTCTCCACTTGTGGATTTTACTTCGAAGATTCCTTCTCCAAATTCCATAATTGTTACATCAAGTGTACCTCCACCAAGGTCGAATACTAATATATTTACATCTTCTTCATCTGTTTTATCTAACCCATATGCTAAACTTGCTGCTGTTGGTTCATTTACAAGTCTTAATACTTCTAAACCTGCAATTTTTCCTGCATCTTTTGTTGCTGTTCTTTGGTTATCATCAAAGTATGCTGGTACTGTAATTACAGCCTTTTTAACAGGTTCTCCTAAAAATGCTTCTGCATCTTTTTTAATTTTTTGAAGAATTAATGCTGAAATTTCTTGAGGAGTGTAATCTTTTCCTTTTATATTTACTGTATAGTTTGAACCCATATGTCTTTTAATTGCACTAATTGTGTTTTCTGGGTTTGTTACTGCTTGTCTTCTTGCAGGTTCTCCTACTAAAACTTCCCCATCATCTGAGAATGCTACATAACTTGGGAATGATTTACCATATTGAGTTGCTCCTTCTGCACTTGGTATGATAGTTGGTTTTCCACCAATTAATGCAGCTGCTGCTGAGTTACTAGTTCCTAAGTCGATTCCTATTACTTTTTCTTCTGCCATGTGTATCACCTTTATTTTTTTTAATAGTTATTTTATTATTGTAATTTAAATGAATAAATAATTTTTATTTTTTACATACTTTAACTTTTGAGTATCGTATGACTTTTGAATTTAATGTATATCCTTTTTGTAGGTCTTGGATGATTTCATTATTCTCATAATCATCATTATCTTCAGTCATTAGAGCCTCATGTTTATATGGATCAAATTTCTGATTCTTTGTTTCTATTGGCTCTACTCCTTCATCTTCCAAGATTTTTGTGAGTTTTTTATAGATAAGCTCTACACCTTCTCTTAAGTTTTTATCTTCTTTAACTTCAAGAGCTCTTTCTAAATCCTCATATGCCTCCAGTACTTTAAGTATTAAGCCTTCATTGGCAAATTTGACAAATTCTTGTTTTTCTTTAATAGAACGTTTTTTGAAGTTTTCAAAGTCTGCATGTATTCTTTGTAGTTTATCTTTATATTGTTGTATTTCTTGTTCTTTTTCTTCAAGAAGTTCTTCTACTGATTTTTCTTGTTCTTCTTCCTTGTTGTTTTGTTCTATTTCTTCTGCTTCACTTTTTGTTTTTTCTTCTTCTGTCATGTATTCACCCTTATTTAGTGTTAATACTTTTATTATTTTTAAGGGCTTATTTATTATAGTAACCCCAAGTTATAAAATATTTTCTTTTGCTAATTATAATTTAGTAACAAAATGTTATATATACTTTTTGTATTTTAATAACTTTTAGTTACAAAAGTATTTTTCGATATTATTAAATAAATATGAAGTACTATATAAATGTTTGGATATTTTAGTAACCTTAGGTAATATTTATATATTTACATGAATATAATAATAAGTAGGTAAAAAATAAGAAGATGATAATATGGATTTAGAAGCAGTACTTGATGTAATTGGCTGCAAAACACGACGAGATATATTAGCATTACTTACAGAAGAACCACGTTTTGTAAGTCAAATATCACAACAACTAAATATAGGCCAAAAAGCAATCATAGGTCACTTGAAAGCTATGGAAGATCTTGGACTTATAAACCCATCATACAAAAAAATAGAAAGGGGACGACCAAGAAAATATTATGAAATATCCCAAGATATAGAAATAAAAATATTCATAAAACCAGACACTATCAATATGCACATGATGGGTGAGGAATTTACAGAATTATATAATATAGAAGAAAGATTATATATGGGAGATCATGAAGCAATAGAAGACCTAAGAACCATAATAGGAAAATATAAAAATGCTCTAAGATATGCTGAAGAATTATTAAGTCAAGTTGAAAACCCTGAAAAACACAAAACAAAAACTATAATCACTGATATCACACAGACAAAAGCAATACCTGAAGTTAAAATAGACCAACTAAAAAATTTATATAACAAATAAAATATATTTTAATATTATAAAGTATTATATTGATAAATGCTAAATAAAAAATAACTCTATAGGTGAAATAATGGATAAAAAAATAATATTATCTATTGTAATAGTAGCCCTTATAGGAATAGTAGCAGCTACCTATCAAATTAATATAAATGATAATTTATTAAATCCATTAGCTAGTATAGAACAAGAAGATTCACCAGTGACAGATGCACTTGCAGCACCCGCATCAACTGGAGATTCATCAAATAGCCTAGATAATGGACCTCAAAATGCACAACAACAAACAGGACAACAAGCTACTGACGCTTCTCAACAAGCAGGACAAAACAGTCAAAACAATAAAGATAACCAAGAAGGAACACAAAACAGTGCAACTAGTGGAAGTGCACTTATAAGTTCTGACTCACCCATACTTGTTACTGAAAGCTCAAATAGCCAAGCAAATGGACAAAACCAAAATAATGGTGGACAAAGCAACCCAAATTCAAATAACAATCCAAGTAACAATCCTAATAATAACCCAAATCCAACACCAA
>NZ_MUZW01000040.1:0-10577 GCF_003266085.1 Methanosphaera sp. DEW79
AATATCTTGGAGATACAAAGTACTCACCAGCATCAAAAATATACACATTTGATGTGAGTGATATTACTCCAGTAACTATAACTACATACATTCTTAAGAAAACCACTTCTAACACAACATTTAAGGTAATGGTAAATGGTACAGATAAAACAAGAGCAACAGGTAATGTTGCAATAATAAATAATGGTAAAACATTACTTACAAAAGCATTAACAAATGGTGAATGCTTATTAACATTTAGTTTACCAGCAGGAAAACAAAGTGTAGAAGTAAAATATCTTGGAGATACAAAGTACTTACCAGCATCAAAAACATACACATTTGATGTAACAGAAGTAAATCCCTTAAAAACAGTAGATACAACATTTACATTACCACAAGTAAATAATAATGATAGTTTATATAATATAAGTACCAACATTAAAGCTTAAAAAAAGAGTTTTAATTTATTCTCTTTTTCTTTTTTTTATTTAGTAAATATTAAGAATTATTTTATTCAAATAATAGATTATAGACTAATTAATTGGTTTGATATAATATGACATTATTTAGTAAAATAAATTTAAAACAATTTGAAACCTTAAACTATATTGTGAATAACACAGATATTGCTCATATAACCTGTATAATAAAGTGTATAATTCAATCAGATAAATTAGAAACACCATATTATATGGATACAGAAATTTCATTATCACACTGTGTTGAAAATGAGGAAAAGGGGATTGTTCATGCAATGGATGTATTTAAACATCATAGAATGTATAATCTTAATGAGAAAACATATATTAAATTACAAAAAAGTATGATAGACACATTTTCTAATGAACATGAAAAAACATTAGAAACAGATTTCTCTAAGAATAAACAAATAATAGAAATAAGAACAATGAATGCATCAAAACTAAAGAAAATACTAGAAAAATATGAAACATTCTTTAAACAAGTAGATGCATTAATTTAAAATTATTTTTTTATTAAAAAAAATAAAAGAGATATTTATATGAAATTAGTTCTAAATAATCCTGAATATAATGTTAAAGTATTAACAACAATTCAAAATGAATTACAGAAATGTGAAGAATTTTATATTGCAGTAGCATTCATTACAGAAAGTGGAATTACACCACTACTACAAAATCTTAAGGAATTAGAACAAAAAAATGTTAAAGGTAAGATCTTAACAACAGATTATCTAGCATTTAGTCAACCGAAGGCTTTAAAAAGATTAAATAATTTAAGTAATATTGAAGTTAGACTATATCAAGTAACTGATAGTTATGGATTTCATCCAAAAGGATATATTTTTAAAAATACCAATTACTATAATATTCTAATAGGTAGTTCTAATCTAACACAGAAGGCATTAACTGTTAATATGGAATGGAATATATTAACAGAGTATAGGGAAAATAATGAAATAGTATCTGATTTATCAAATTCATTTATAAAATATTGGAATAAATCAAGAAATATAGATGAATGTATTGATGAATATGAAGCATATTATAATGAGAGTAATAAACATACATATTATCCTAAAAAAGAAATTAAAGATGAATTTAAACCTAATTCTATGCAAAAACAATTCATAGATAACTTTTTAGAAACTATAAAAACACATACAAGAGGATTACTTATAAGTGCAACAGGTACTGGTAAAACATATGCCTCAGCATTTGCACTAAGAGAAATTAATCCTAGAAAAATATTATTCTTAGTACATAGGGAACAAATAGCTAAACAAGCAATGAACTCATATAAGAATGTCTTTAAAAATAGAAGTTATGGACTTTTCACAGGTACTTCTAAGGATTATGATGCAGACTTTATATTCAGTACCATACAGACTATGAGTCAAGAAAAGTATTATTCTAGATATGAAAAAGATGAATTTGACATAATTGTTATTGATGAAGTTCATCATGCAGGAGCACCAAGTTACCAGGAAATTATGAATTATTTTACTCCAAAATTCTATTTAGGCATGACTGGTTCTCCAGATCGTAGTGATGAATTTGATATCTATGATCTTTTTGATCATAATATTATATATGAAATTAGATTAAAAAAGGCTTTAGAAGAAAATATACTTTGTGATTTTCATTATTTTGGAATAAATAATCCTGTGGATGATAATTATTTATCAGAAGGATATGTTGATGAAATTATTGAAAATATTGAATATTATGGTTTTAATGGAAATAGAGTAAAGGGATTAGTTTTTTGTAATAACGTGGATAATGCTAAAGTTTTATCAGACATGTTTAATATGCGTGGATATAACACTATAAGTCTTAGTGGAAATAATACTCAGGATGAACGTGAAGATGCTATTAATAGACTTGTTAGTGATGATATAGATAATACTCTTGATTATATATTCACTGTTGATATTTTTAATGAGGGTGTTGATATTATTGAAATTAATCAAATTGTAATGTTAAGACCTACACAATCAAGTATAGTATTTATCCAACAGTTGGGTCGTGGTCTTAGAAAACATTCAAATAAGGAGTATGTTGTTGTTCTTGATTTTATTGGAAATTTTGATACTAACTACATGATTCCCATTGCCCTATCTGATGATAGAACATACAATAAAGATACTATTCGTAAATTCATGTTTGATTCTAATAATCTACTTCCTGGAGCTTCAACAATTAGCTTTGATAGAATTTCAAAGGAAAAGATTTATCATTCAATTGATAATGCAACTATTAACAGTATTTCCTTTCTAAGAAATAAGTATATGAATTTTAAAAAGAAGATTGGTAGAATTCCATTATTAATTGATTTTTATAATTATGATGAACTTGATGCAATGTTTATTATTAAATATATGAAGGAAAAACTACCCTCAAAAAAGAAGGCATATCCAGTTTTATTATCTAAACTAGATAAGAGTTTTAATAATAGTTTATGTGAAGATGAAATTCTATATTTAGAATTTCTATCACTAAAAATAGCTAATGGTAAACGTCCACATGAATTAATTATATTAAGGGAATTAATTGAAAATAGACAAATTAGTATATATGATGTTAATAATATCTTAGAAAATAACTACTCATTAACAGACAATGCTCTTAGTATAAAAAGTGCTATTAAAATTCTTAGTGTATCCTATTATAAGAAGATGGAACGTACAAAGTATTCTAGGGTAAAACTTTTAGAAGTTAATAATAACATATTATTTATTCATGAAAACTTTAGAAAATTACTAGAAAATGAAATATTTAAGAAATTTATTTATGATATTATTGATATTGGATTTAAAGAATATGATTTAAAATATAGAAACCCTAGTTGTACTCCATTTAAGTTGTATGAAAAATATTCAAGAGAAGATGTGTCTCGTCTTTTAAATTGGCCAGAAAATGAGTCAACAACGATTTTTGGTTATAGAACTGTGGCAGATTTTAAGGGAAATTTATCATGTCCCATGTTTGTAACATATAATAAAAATGAGGATATTTCACAATCCATACAATATGAGGATAAATTCATTGATAATACGACTATGTATTGGATGAGTAAACATAATAAGACTTTAGAATCTGAGGATGTTAAAACAATTATTAATTATAGGGATAATAATCTTAAAATGTATTTATTTATTAAAAAAAGTGATTCTGAAGATGAACAATACTTCTATTATGTTGGAGAAGTTATACCTAAAGAGTATATTCCAACATATGATAAACTAGGTAATGATATTGTACGTTTTACTCTTAAATTAAATACATCTCTACGTGATGATATTTATGAGTATTTAGTAAATTAAAAAATAAAATAGGTGTGTTTAGTATATTTAATCATATACTTCTATACATTCACCTTTACATTTATCAGCTGCTTCTTGGTATTTGGTTGGATCATCTACTTCTATTTCTTCCATTCCATCGTCTCTTTCTGAACCTATCATTGTTGCTTTATCATCTGAATCAAATGTAAATAGTGAATCATCTACTTCCACACAATTTCCACAACTTGTACATTCATCTCTATCTAATACTATTTCTACCATATTCTCAAATCTCCTATTTATTTTAAAAAAACATAAATTGTATTTTATAGTTTATATTTTTTTTAATATTAAATCTTTGTTACTTATATATTAACATGGATTAAGTAATGTTTTATATTTTGTTTAATTTTTTTAGGAAAAAAGTAGATATTATATATAAAACAATATTTTTATTTAATTTTTTTAAAGTATTTTTAAAATTATATGTAACTTTAGAAGTACTTTTCCATATAAAAAATCTAATTTGAATTATATTAAATCAATACACTATTTTATTAAAAATACTTTTTAAATTCTAGGTATATAGTTTTAAAATTTATTATTTAAAGTATAATTCGAAAATAAGACTTATTTTATAGTTTATTTTTAAAAGAAGTTTTTACTTATAATATCTTAAATTAATATATTTGAAAATCTTTATAAAAAAATAAGTCATGTTTCTAAAAGAAGTTGATATAACACCCCATTAATTATATCTCTTTTAGAAACCTTTTTTTAGAATCAAATAGTAAAATTAAGTCTTCTTAAAATACATTTAAATTCTATTAATGAAAAAATATACTCATTAAATCAATAATTGGTCTGATTATTCAGAGTTTATTGCTAATTTTATGTCTTCAGCTTTTACTGTTTTTCTTCCTGCATGTTTTGCAAAAGGCACTGCATCTCTTCCTATTTGTTCTCCAATTTCTTCAAGAACTCTTGTTAATTCAATTTTAGCATCTTCACTAACTCTGGTAGCACCAGCTTTTTTTAATAAACGACCCATTGTTGCTTTTGGTAATTCTGTCATTTTATCATCTCATAATTTTTTTTTATATAATCAATTATATCTTTTAAACTATATAAATATGACTTATTTTAAGAAATAAGAAAATATTATTACTCAAATATTAAAAAAGATAACATTACTTTTTAATAATTTAAAATTAACAAATAAATTCAAATAATAAGCTTTGTAAAATATTTATTTTAATTTTAACATGATTTAAAGTTTATTTTCATTATTTATTAGCTTATAATTATTATTTATTTAAATCTAGAGTATTAAATAGAAAGTTATACTTCTCAAATCTAATATAATCCATTATAGAAATAGTATATTTTCTATAATGGTTAGAGCTATTACCATTTCATCTTAAGATAATATACCTTAAATTATAATACCATGTGAGTATTATCTGTTAATAATTTCTAATCTAAAAAGTCATATGATTCTATAATTCCTGCAGCATTTCTTATCTCTGCAGTTGCCTTGGAAATATGAAATATTGCAGGTTTCAAATCACTATCTGCACCATATGTTTTTTCAAGCATTGGCATTTTTTCAAATGCTTTTTTTAGTAAACTTTTATCTTCATCTTCATCAAATATGACCTTTCCATAATATCTAATAAATTCAGAACCATTATGTCCTAAAAATTCAATATTGTTATTTCTTATCATTTGATTATATACTTGTTTGAATGTTCCAGTTAAAAAATATATTTGGCCATCAACCATCATTCTAAAACCAAGTGGTCTTAATTTTGGTTTATTATTATTTATTGTTGCTAAATATAATACGCCACATTTATTCATATATTCATATACTTTTTCTCTACTTGACATTTTTTTCAATTCCTTCTTAACTTTAATATTTTGTATCTTTGAATATATTCAATGCTTAAAGAGACTAAAAAAAATTTCTAAAAAATTCATTTTTCTTAATCCCTTATTTTAAAAATTAATCTTTAATATTTTAAATACTTTTCTAGAATTTCAAATAAACTCTTATATTTAAGAGTGTTACTCATATTCTATTAGTCTTCTAAAAATATCTTAAAAATTCATAAGTAATTTTATAACTATTTTTAATTTATTTTTCTTTAAACACAAAAAATAACATTATCATATACATCATATTATGTATTTTTAGATACTTTAAGCATACTCTTTTTATTTAAAAAATGTATTTGAAAAAATTTTGAAAAATAAATATGAAAAACAGTTGTAAGTTATATTATCCTAACTTTCATCAACTGGGTAGTTAGTTGTGCATTGTTACTATTTTGAGTATTTTTCTGTTTGTATATAGTTGATGTATTTTTCATATAACTTACCTATTTATATATAAATCATGAATAGATTATATGGTCTTTATTTATCATAGCATTTAATTATATATGATCACTGATTTTACATTCAAGAATCTAAAAATATATCAAAAGTATTTAACTATAAAAAAAAATTTTTTTCAAAAATAAGTTCTTTTTCCAAGAATTACACTTGAATAGTTACTCTTCAACTGTATTTTTTGGTTTATTTCTTAAAAATATTCATAAAGTAGATTTTATAGTTATTTGGGATATATGTATTGTTTGATTTTTAGGTATTTTAGGTAGTTTTTTTTAGGATTTTTCTTTTAAAATTTTTCCTATTTTATTTCGTTATACAATGGTATAACGAAGTAGAGTAAAATCTTTCAAAATTAATCACTAAAATACAATAAACTTATTAACTTATATAATTAAAAGTAAAATTATAGTTTTTTAAAAAAAAGGGAGGTTAAAAAAATATTATTAAATTTGAAAGAAATATTTACAATAGATTATATAAAAAGTTACATATCACGTAATGCAAATTATTTTATAATTTCAATTATAATATTTCTAATATCAGCATTATTAGGTTTTTATTTTAATAATTATTTTAATAATATATTACCCGACCATTTTCGTATGGCAACAAGTATCATTGATGAAATTAGTGTGGATTTTAGAGATATATTTATACATAACATATTCATTGATTTATCTGTTGTTTTTAATGGATTTTTATTTTCAATAGATTCAATTATAACAACAGTTTTAAATGGAGTACTACTTGGATATGCTTTCTCAAGAGTTAACACAATATTGTTTGTTGTTGGAATTACACCACATGGAATCTTTGAAATACCATCAAGTATCATAGCAATGGGTGGCTCATTAATAGCAACTAGATGGGAAATTCACATGTTAAACTCCATTATCTCAAAAAAACATACATTTCGTGAAGAATTTAAAAAATATAAATATATGTTAAAGGATATACTAGCCACTGTTATTTATGTTTTTATTTTATTAATTATAGCTGCTGCTATTGAATCTACAATAACACCTCTACTATTATCAATAGTATCAGTATAATTTATATAAAAGGTTATAAAATAGTTTAATGAAAATTAGTATTATAGAAGAAATATAGGATGTAATTATAATGCAAGAATGCCCATATTGTGGTCAACTAAATAGTGATTTTGAAGATAGATGTGTATATTGTGGAGAACTACTTTATATTCAAGTTGAACATGATGATGAAGAAACAAGTAATGATATAAATGAGATAAATCATCAATATGCAGATAAAATAGCACAAGAACTTCTTAAAGATGAGAACAATAAACAAACCAAAACTTTTGATGATTTAGATGAGTTTACTAGGGAATTATTAAGTCCTACAGATATTTCTGATGAAAGTGTATCTATATCTGATAATGATGATTCATATTATTTTGAAGAAGATAACAATGATACAATTACCAATGAATCATTTAATGATACTAATATGTTTGAAGAAACACTTGCAGATATAACTACAGATTTTACAGAAGATAATGAAGACACCTACTTTGAATATGAAACTGAAGATGTTCCTGAAGTACATGAAAAAACAAGAGAAAAACTTATAGAAATAGAATCTAAACTAAAAAAGAAGATCAAAAGAAATAAAAAACTTGAAACAAGATTAGGCTTAAGTTTTAAAAATATAGCTCTTGTAATTAATAATATAAATGGACCAATAGAAGTCTTAGGTAGTGTATCTACAAATACTGTATATAATAATCATTGCCTTAAATTATCAGTAATATGTTATGATAATGATTTTAAGGAAATTGAACGTAATTCTACTCTTATTATAATGAATTCATTGAAAAGATATTATGATTTCAATTTAATTCTTAAACCAGACATATCTAAAACATCAATATTAATACTACTACCAGAAATTGTTGATAAACTACCAGATGCTATTAATGAAGTAGATAAAAAGAATACACAAAATATATCTAAAAATAATAATATATCAAGAAACTTACAAAAACCTAAAAATAAACAAGTTAAAAAGAATACACAAGCAAAAAAAATAGATTCAAGAAAATCGGTGGCTGTTGAAACATCAAATTCCATATTCATTGAACAAATGAAGAATATTGAACATAGAATTGGTATGAATATAACTAATACTTCTGTTCTTATAAAATCCAATAGTTATTTAGAAGTTGTTGGTGAAATATATATTAAAAGTCCAGATAAATATAATGATATAAAAATAGCTGCAACATGTTATGACAAAAATAATAAGATCATTGCAACAGAAAGTACTCATATAAATACTAAGTTATATCTAGGATTTGACACTCTATGCTTAAAATTAAAGGATGTTGATGTGTGTAGAGTTGAACGTATACGATTATATCCAACATTTCAATAGTTAATCTACTTTTTCTCATTTTTTTAAATCATCATATGATAATATTATCAAATGAGTATAATTTTATCATAGATATAAAATAAAAACTTCCTTTTCAAAAATAATATTTTAATAAAAAAATAATCATAAGACATTTATTTTATCAAATAAGGTTTATTTTATCTTATTTTATTACAATTCCTTTATATACTACGTTGTTCATAATTATAAGTATGAATTTGACAGGATAGAATATATGCATTTAAAAGATTTAGAATGCTTGGAAACACTCCTATATCATTCCTAAAATAAGAAAATAATATTAAATAATTTTATCCAGTTGAATTCAATTCTTAAAAACTTTAAAGGAGCGAATCACAATGGATTTAATCGATAATTTAGCAAATGCCTTTGCAGGAAAAGAAGTAGAAAAAGTACCAGCAGCAAGTATTGTATCTGTTGCATTAATGGAAGGTATGGAAAAAACTGGTGCAGGTTTTCCAGAATCACACACAAATGCTGAAAAAATGGTTGCATTAGGTGAAAGTGCACATAAATATGCTGGTGTAGAAAGTATAAATTTACCATTCGATTTAGCAATTGAAGCAGAAGCAATGGGATGTACAGTTGACTTAAGAGATGCAAATGAACATATTCCAGAAATTACAGCTTCACCATTCTTTGATGATCTAAGTGGTGTTGAATTATGTGATGACTTCTTATCTAATGGAAGAATTCCTGTAGTTGCAGAAGCTTGTCAAATAGCTCGAGAAAAATATCCTGATGTTCCATTAATATCTGGTCAAATTGGACCTTTTACATTACTTGGTCAAATAGTAGGTATTGAATATTTAATGAAATGTCTAGCAACAAATCCAAATGAAGTTAAAGTAGCTGTAAATAAATGTGCAGATGCAGTAATTGAAGTAGTTAAAGCATATAATGAATTGGATGTTCAAGGAGATTGTATGTATGAACCATCTATTGCAGCAGATTTATTACCACCAGAAATGTTTGATGAGATTGTAAAATATCCATTAAAAAGAATAGCAGATGCAGCAGATTTCAACATAGTATTACATGTATGTGGAGATACCACACCTATACTTGAACATACACTTGACTTAGGATACAATGGATTTTCATTTGAAGACTGTGTAAATGTAAAAGAAGCAAATAAAATAAAATATGATTTGAAAAGTAATACCCAATTAGTAGGAAACGTAGCAACTGACTCCTTATTTAAAGGAGACTTTGAAAGTATTCGTGAAGAATCATTCAGAGCATTAGATCGTGGAATTGATATACTTGGTTCATCCTGTTGTGTACCACCAGGAACTCCATTAAAAGCAATGGAAGTTCTAGTTAAAGCTAGAGATGAATATTATGAATTAGGTAAACAAGAAACTAGATTTAAAAATGAAAAAGCTCTATCATGGACACCATCATACATTGATGTTCCATTACCAGTTGCTAACTGTCATAATATGCCAGAACATGAAGAAAGAAAAATTAAAATATAGATATTAGGAAGAATATAATATTTCCACCTTAATATTATATTTTTTCCTAAAAATTTCATCATTTAAAAAAAAGTATCCAATAATACTTCTCCATATTTTTTTTTTATTTTTCAAAAATACATAACTTGAAGAAATAATAATTAGAAGTAAATCACCACCACATTCTTTTGATTTTTTTTTAGAAAAACCATTATATAATTTAAATATTATGGTAAATTTTATATTAAAGAATTTATTTTTTTTTAGAATATTTATATAAAAAAACTAAATAAAATATAAATTATTCAAATC
This sequence comes from Methanosphaera sp. DEW79, assembly GCF_003266085.1. NCBI lineage: Archaea > Methanobacteriati > Methanobacteriota > Methanobacteria > Methanobacteriales > Methanobacteriaceae > Methanosphaera > Methanosphaera sp. DEW79. The sequence goes on from NZ_MUZW01000040.1 coordinate 10,339, forward strand.
AAAAGAAAAATTTATATTATAATTTAACCAAATATAAATCCATTATTTCATCAAAAACAATTAAATAATTCTTTTTTGATTAAATATACATTGTTTAAACATTAAAATTTATGTCAATTACTTTAATAATTAAAGTTTTTTATAATATTCTTTAAATAACTTTTATATTTATAAAAAAGTCTATTAAAGTATTTATACTATGAAAATTTTAGGTTATAACCGTTCATTAAGAAAAAATT
>NZ_MUZW01000068.1:0-13336 GCF_003266085.1 Methanosphaera sp. DEW79
TTAAATTTCATTGACAAAGCAACAAAAATACTTTCTCAAGCCACAAACACTACAAAAATATTATGTAAAAAAATTATAAATAAATATAAACTATGTAAAAACAATAAATAAAATAATAAAAATATGTACAAACTATTAATATATAATAAAAATACTATACAAAGTATAAATATAAACTATGCATCAAATTATATAAAACGATTGAAGGGCCTAATGCTACAAAAAAAATTCAATGGACTACTCTACAAACAAAAGTATGAAAATAGATACTACTCCACAATACACACTTTTTTCATGAAAGTAGAAATAGATATAATATATCTAGATAAAAAACAACAGCTACAAGAAATAACAACACTAAAACCAAATAAAATACATATACCACAAAAAAATAATACAAGATACATAATAGAACTATTCCCAAAAACCATAAAAAAATACAAAATAAGACAAAAAACAAAATTAAAAATAATAAAAATAACATAATACATAAACAATCAAAAAAAAAGTAAAGAATAAAACATGAAATTTAATAAACCCAAAATAAACACACAAAAAACAACAATACAAGCAAAAAGTAAAATACAAACAGCAATGAACACAACCCGCAACAAACTAAATATGGGAACATTTAATCCAGATGCATTTACAATAGAACACCTAACAATAAAAGACAGACGAATACCTAAAAAATTCAACAACTACACCCTAGTCCACCTAACAGATATACATCTGGGCCAATGGATAAACAAAACAAAACTAGATGGAATAGTTCAATTAACAAACAACCAAAATCCAGATACAATACTACTAACAGGAGACTATCTATCATATCAAACAAAAAATTACCTCAAAGAACTGGAAACAAGCCTTAAAAAACTCAATCCAAAGGACAAAACAATATCAGTACTTGGAAATCATGACCACTGGATGGATGCAAAAAAAGTAAAAGAAGCTCTAAACAATGCAAATATAATAAATCTTGAAAATGATGTCTATCCACTACAAAAACAAAATAAAACACTGCAAATAGCAGGAGTAGACAGTATAACATTACATAAAGACGATATAGAAAAGGTAAAGGAAAAACTAGAAAAAAATACGCCAGCTATAATGCTAGCACATGAACCAGACTTTGCAGATACAACAAGTAAACTCCCACAATTCATACTACAACTATCAGGACATAGTCATGGAGGACAAATAACACTACCCCACATTGGAACACCAATAAGAGGTAAAAATTTCATAAAATACCCAATAGGAAAGTATCAAATAGAAAATTTAACACAATACACAAGTCGTGGTGTGGGCACAAATGCATTCTGGATACGAATAAATTGTACTCCAGAAATAACAAAAATAACACTAAAAAGTAGATGATTAAATGAAAATATTATGGGCAATAACAGGAGCAGGACACCTACTAAAAGAAAGTATAAAAACACTAGAAAAACTATCAGAAAATAACCAAATAACAATCGTAACATCAAAAGCAGCAAAGGAAGTACTAAAACTATATGGCTACACAAAAAACATAGAAGAAATAATAGAAAAAAACAAAGAAAATCAACTAATAACAGACAAACAACAACAATACAGCTACCCTTTATCAGGAAAACTAACACATAATAAATATGATATAATAATAATCAGTCCCACAACAGCAAATACAACAGCAAAAATAGTACATGCAATAGCAGACACACTAATAACAAACATAGCAGCACAATCAGGAAAAGGAGAAATACCCCTAATAGTAGTACCAGTAGACCAAAAACAAGGACATATAACAACAACAATACCACCATACATAGACAAAGAAAAATGTAAAAAATGCACCCCCTGCCCTGCCCAACGAAGTTGTCCAACAAATGCAATAATACCCCCAGAAATAAATACAATAAAATGCATAAGCTGTAAAAAATGTAAAGAAACATGTCCTTACCATGCAATAAATACAGATAAACAAATAAAGCTCTACATAAGACAAATAGATGCCCAAAATACAAAAAAATTAGAAACAATAGAGAATATAACAACACTCTACAAAGTAGAAGATATACCAAAAGAAATAAAAAGAATTTTAGGATAATTAATCATCATCCCAAAATTTCAACATCTCATTTTTAAAGAATTTATGAAGATTTTCTGCACCAACAATTTTATTATTCAACTTCCAACAACTAGGATATAAAATAAAAGGTTCCTGTTGTAGGCCACCAACACCACCATGACTACCAATTAATTCCTCAAAAGCATAAACCTCACCAGTATCCTCATCATAACTACTATTAACAAGTATATCTGGAACATGTTCAAAGGAATCAGTACGTCTTAAGTGATTAGCCACATTATCACCAAATTTATCTAAAAAGGGCCTACCTTCATATTTATCCTCATCAAGATAATAAATACTATCATCACATAAAACAATAGAACCATAAACTGCTGATTTAACCATGATAAAACCAATACCATTATGAGATGCAAGGCTAGATAAAAGTCCTGGAAAAGCATCCTCAATCTGTTCATAAGTTAATCTTACAGACCAATCAGTAAAATAAATCAATCCAAGATTACCTGATGCTAGAACAATACTTTGAGCAGTCTTATTAGATGTAATAATATCATCATATAATTTAAAATCACTACTAACTTCTTCAGTTAAAGTTCTAAGCTTATCAAAAACAGGCATATCTGAATCAATAATAGAATACCTCTTTTTTAAAGTTTTAAAGGAATTTTTCTCCTTAATATCCCTAATACAAAATTTAATTCCCTCAATAGTATCATCAATCCTATCTTTATTACCCCTATATTTTTTAAGACCAAGAGATTCATAGAAATGATCATCATTAGAATGAAGAATACTATGAACAGTAATATTACTAGGAAGATTTCTACTAACTAAATCTTCCAAAGTATAACCAAACTTCTGCTTAAATGTAGGTCCCCCTGACTGACCATGATCAGATAAAACAACCAAATGATAATTATTACCAGATTCATAAATACTTCGATTTAACTGCCTAAACTGCTTATCAAGATGATTCAAAGCATAAAAAGCATCCCAATCACGAATACCAGAGTGATGAGCAATTTCATCATAACCCATATATGTAGCATAAATCACATTATATTTACCACTGAAAATATCACCAATAAGAGAAATGGTAGTAGCCTCACGCATAACAACATTAGCTCCAGCTCTAGCAACAAAATACGATAAATTTCTACGAAGTCTTGGATAAACACTACAAACAAACTGACGAATACGAGAAAATAATTCTAAACAAACATCCCCCATAAACAACACAATAATTCTAGTAATAAAATATGGATTAGAATACAAATAATACCATGTAGTTGTAAGAAGAGATCTTTTACTTGCAAACTTACTGAATGTTAAAATATAATCACTAGCATCCCCTGAAAAGAGATTAGACCTACTGGCTCCATTAAATGAGAGCAAACCCCTACCATTAGATATATGATTTTCAATATAAGTAGAATCAGAAAAACCATTAGAAGAAACAATTCTATTATTATTTTCCTTTTCAACCCATCTGAAAGCTGGAATATCTTTATTATTACCATGTAAAATACCAGCCTGAGAAGCACCAGTTTGACTAGAAAGATCAGTCTCCCAAGAAGTAAGAATATGAGAACCCTCATCAATCCAACTTTTTAAAGTAGGCATATCCCCCTTTTCAATAGCTTCAACAAGAATATCTTTTGCTAAACCATCAATTTCAAGGAAGATAAAACCATCCTTATCACGAATACCCCTAGAATTTTGTAATTCCTTCTTTAAAATACTACTATAATAGAGTGAATCCTCATGAATATCTAAAACAATCGATACAAAAGAATTAATAATAGCAATAAGAAGTGGAATTGTAAATAAAGACATACCCCCAATGGAAACACCTGGAATAAACATGTCTAAAATCCATAAAATAAATCCATCAAAAATAAAGGTACCAAAACCAAAAGTAACAACTAAAAATCGTAGCGAAATATATGATAAAATCGGCCATAACAATCCATTAAAAAAAGATAACAATAAAACAATAATAAATGCTACAACAAATGATGGAACAGTTATACCACCAAAAATAGAAACAAAAACTAAAAAAAGAACAACATCCACAAATAATAATAAAACATATTTCATTACTCTTGAACTAAAACCAATAACATCCACAAACACTCCCCCCAGAACAATAAAATAAAAAAAGAAATATTCCATAAAGGGAATATTTTCCAAAAAATCAACTAAAATTCAATATAATCATAACCTTCACAACCTTCATCAAATGCATAATGAACAGTTGTGTAGTCTTGCATAAACTCAGTTACATCTTCTTTAACATCTTTTTTATCCATAACAACTTGTTTAATGAATTCTGCAACTTGATCCATTTCATCTTCTTTAAATCCACGATGTGTTAATTCTTGAGTACCCATTCTAATACCAGATGGATTATCACTATCATTTACATCATCCCATGGAAGTAAATTTTTATTTAATATAATGTTATTATATTGTAAAGTTTTAGCCATTTTAGATACATCACCAAGTTTAGCTACATCCATAGCAACTTGATGTGATTCAGTAAATCCTTGATCTTCACATAAAACATTGAATCCTCTTTCATATAAAGCTTGAGCTAAAGCTTTAGCATTACTAATAGTTTGATTAGCATAATCCTTACCAAACTCTAACATTTCAGCAGTAGCAACACCTAAAGCAGCCATATGATGAAGATGATGATTACTTACAACACCAGGGAAAACACAGTTATCAACTTTTCTACCAATTTCTTCCTTACAAAGAATAATACCACCCTGAGGTCCAGGGAAAGTCTTATGTGTACTACCAGTAACTATGTCAGCACCCTCTTTAACAGGATCCTGGAATCTTTTACCAGCAATTAAACCTAAAACATGAGCAGCATCATAGATGATTTTAGCACCAACTTCTTTAGCAACATCTGCTACTTCACTAACAGGTTGAGGGAATAAAAATAAACTACCACCAAGAACAATAGCTTTAGGTTCTTTTTCCCTAATTTTTGATAAAGTTTTATCAATATCAACATTCATTATAGAATCATCCATTGGAACAGATGAAATTTTTAAACCACGAATACCTGCAGCACTAACACTAGCATGACTAATATGTCCACCCTCAGGAACATTAATAGACATTAATAAATCCCCAGGTTTTGTTAAAGCAAAGAAACTTGCAAGGTTAGCAACAACACCAGAAGTAGGTTGAACATTTACATGTTCAGCATCGTATAACTTTTTAGATAAAGCTATAGTTTCTTCTTCAATAGCATCAATATAATCACAACCCTCATATAAACGTTCACCAGGTAAACCTTCAGCATATCTGTGGGATAAATCAGAAGCAACAGCTTCTCTAACAGCTCTACTAGTAATATTTTCACTAGCAATTAAGTTTAAACTATTTTTCATCCAATTATGATGATCTTTTGTTAAATTTTTAATTCTTTCTGCTTGTTCCAAATTAGACATTAATTTTTTTCCTCCAAAAAAGACTCAATGCATATTTTTTTCTAAATAAATATAAATGTGACATGTTGGATAAAAAAATAAAAAAAATTTTCCAACTATAATAATATACTATATAATTAATAATATAACTAATTTTTCATAGAAACATGAAAAAGAAGGAGAATGTGCGAAAATCATAGTTTGTCGTGATCAATAATTATTATTTTTTGACTAGAACATTTTTTTATTACTTTTTTTTGTTTTTTAACTTAGATCTATTACTTCTTTTTGTTGTTTTAGTATTTCAACACAATCCACCAGTTTCTCAATAAAAAAACAAACATAATTTTATGGAATTAATTTTCTAATATATGTAGGTAATAAAAAAGTTTGATCAATAGTATCTTCATGTAAAACCATGAAAAACAAATCCATAAAATATATTTTACTATATAATATATTATAAAACGTTATATATAACTATTCTGTAAAATACTCCTTAAAAAATCATTTTAAACTTTAATTATAAACTTATAACAAAAAAATAGAAAAATATAACGGATAATTATAAAAACAAGTAAATATAAATAAGAAAAAATTATTAATTAAAAATTAATTATCGCACACCCTCAGAAGATACAAAAAAAAGTCATAAAATACTATAAAAAAAGACTAAAATCCTAAAGTAAAAAATATAGAGGGAAAAATCCCCCATTCTTTACCAAGTTATTAAACTTAATTGAAAGCTGCTTCAATTTGAGCTAAAATTTGTTCATCTCTGAAGTGAGCTTGATCTAAAGCACCAGTTGGACATGCTCCTACACATGTTCCACAACCTTTACATAAAGCTATGTTTACTTCACATTTACCATCAACAATGGATAAAGCTTTAAATGGACATAATTCAACACAAATTTCACAACCACCACAGTTATCTTTAGATACTTCAGCAGTAATAGGTTCAATTTCTACTTCTCCTTGGATCATAGGAATTGCTGCCCTTGCTGCTGCACCTGAAGCTTGAGCTACAGTATCAGGAATATCTTTAGGACCTTGAGCTACACCAGCAAGGAAAATACCATTAGTCATGGTGTCAACAGGTCTGAGTTTAGGGTGAGCTTCCATGAAGAATCCATCTGCACTTTTAGATAATCCTAAGATTTGTCTTAAATCATCCATACCTTCAGGAGGTACTAAACCTACAGATAAAACAACTAAATCATAAGTATATGCTGTTGATTTACCTAATAAGGTATCTTCTGCACGTACTGTGATTGTTTTATCTTCATTTTCAATAAGTTGAGCTGCTTTACCCCTAATAAATCTGATTCCGTATTTTTCTTGTGAAAGTCTGTAGAACTCTTCATAACCTTTACCAAATGCACGAATATCAATGTAATATATAGTTACTTCAGTATCAGGTTCGTGGTCAACACATAATTGTGCGTTTTTCATTGCATACATACAACATACTCTGGAACAATATGGATTTCCAACTTTTTCATCACGAGAACCTACACATTGGATGAAAGCAATTCTCTTAGGTGTTTCACCAGAGGAAGGTTGGATTACATGACCTTGTGTTGGTCCAGAAGCATTTATGTATCTTTCAATTTGTAAACCAGTAATTACGTTTTCAGCTTGATCAAAGATATATTCTTCTTTTTCTGTTGGATCAAAAGTATCGTAACCTGTTGCTACTACAATTGTACCAATATCTAATTCAACTGTTGTTGGTTCTTGTTCATGATCAATTGCACCTATTTCACATGCTTTATCACATAATTTACATCCAATACAGTAATCATCATCAATAGTAGCTACTAAAGGTACTGCTTGTGGGAATGGAATGTATGCTGCTTTTACCATACCAGTTCCTTCATCAAAGTAGTTAGGCATTTCAATTGGACAAACTTCTTGACATACACCACAACCTGTACATGTTACTTCATCTACAAATCTTGCTTTTCTTTCTACAGTTACTTTAAAGTTACCTATGTAACCATCAACATCTCTTACTTCAGAGTAAGCTAAAAGTTCAATATTAGCGTGTTTACCAGCATCTACCATTTTAGGTGCTAAAATACACATTGAACAGTCAAGTGTAGGGAATGTTTTATCTAATTGTCCCATTCTTCCACTTAAGGTTGGTCTTCTTTCTACAAGGTAGGTTTTGAATCCCATATCACCTAAATCAAGAGCTGTTTGAATACCTGCAACTCCACCACCAATAACCATAGCAGTTTTTTCTACAGATACTTTTTCTGCTGTTAATGGGTTTAATAATCTTGCTTTTGCAACACCCATTCTTACTAAATCTTTTGCTTTTTCAGTAGCTCCTTCAGGATCATCTCCGTGTACCCAGGAGTCTTGTTCCCTAAGGTTTACGAAATCAAATAAGAATTCGTTTAATCCTGCTTCTTTTACACATCTACGGAATGTAGGTTCGTGGAGACGAGGACTACATGCTGCTACTACTACTCTGTTTAAGTTTAATTCTTTAATATCATCCTGAATAAGGTTCTGTCCTGGGTCAGAACACATGTATTTGTATTCACGTGAAACTACAACATCAGGTAAAGTTTCTACGTATTCAGCTACTGCTTTACAGTCTACTACTCCACCAACGTTTACTCCACAGTGGCAGGTGTATACTCCTATACGTACTTCTTCATTATTTGCCAAGTTAAATCACCTATTTAATTAAGACTATGATGTTTAAAATCTGTTTTTTTTAAAAAAAAACTTATAAAAAACATTTGTTAACTATTAAAAATTTAACAAATTATATCCTATACTGTTAGATTACTAAAACAATATATTTATACTTTTATCATGTTTATATAAAAACGAAACAATAAAGTAAAATTTAAAAAAAAATAAAAAAAGAATTATACAACAAATGTTATGATTGCAGTCAAAGTAACTAAACTTAACAATACATCTGTAAAAATACAAGAACTCATTAACTTATTATCCAAATTATAAGTAATAGACAATACCAAAGCATTCATTGCAGTAGACATACCTGCCTCTAAAACAGCAACATTAAATGCCAATCCAGTTAAATGAATAGCACTTAGAATTCCAAACATAAGTAATGGTGATACAACTAAACGAAGAAGAGATATCAACAATGAATCTTTAAGATAATGTTTAATCTCCCTGAAATCAATAGTTAAACCTAAAGACAACATAATAAGAGGAGTAGTTGAATTACCAAGATAAGTAAATACATTCTTCAAAACATAACCCATTTCTATGTGTGAAAAATTAAATAATAAACCTAAAATAACAGCCCATAATGGAACAAATTTTAAACCATTCTTCACAACATCTTTTTTATCTCCACCAAACTCTCCAACAAGTATCATACCAAACATTACAAATAACACTGTTGTTGCTAGATCATAAAATATTGCATTTAAAAAACCTTCATTTCCAAATACACCTAAAGTAATTGGAAAACCTATAAAACCTGAGTTCATCATTGCTGCTGCAATCATTAAAGTCCATGTTTTAATCTTAGAATAACCTCTACTTCTAGAGAAAAGATAAGCAAGTAACATACAGACCATACTCACAGCAAATGAAGCTACAGGCAATATTGCCATATTTGAATTAATATGAGCACTTGAAAGATTTACAAAAATCAATGAAGGCAAGCTTATATTTATTACTATTTTTGATAAAGTTGTACTATCTTTTGCATTTAATACATTATTTCTTTTAAGAGCATAACCTATTATAATCATGATTGTTGGAATCAATATAATTTCAATAGGGTTTACCATAAATATCGCGTCCTTCTATTAATGCTAATAAGATTTGTTGTAGATACTATTTAAATATAATAATTAAAAAAAAGATGAATTATATTAAAATTATTTGTATGTGGCCCTATAAAACTAGAACCCCGCCTTGAAGTGTATCAAGTAATACTTTCTAGGTAATACTTAAAGTAAGTAAATTTACTAGACTATCCCCCATCGCCCACAGGTTGATTATGATTATGACATTTCTATTGCTTTATATAGAATATTTTTTGCTGCATTAATATCCCTATCATGATATGTGTTACATTTAGGACATTCCCATTCTCTCACATCTATTGTCACATTATTATTTATTCTTTTACAATTACTACAAGTCTTCGTTGATGGATAATTTTGAGGTATCTGTATAAATGTTTTATTATTTAGTTCAGCATTAATTTTTATTAGTTTTATTAGTCGTGCCCAATTCATATTATATATACTATGACTATATCTTCTATTTTTTATCATATTTCTAATATCTAATGATTCCATAGCAATAAAATCATAGTCTTTCACTATTTCCATTGCTATTTTATGTAGGTTATCCTCAATAATATTTGTTCTTTTAATATATAATTTATGTAGCATCAACACTGTTTTTTGGTAATTCTTACTATTTTCCTTTTGTTTTGATAATTTTCTATTATATTTATTTATCTTTGATTCTATTTTTGATATATTTGGTGGTTTAATTGATTTACCATCTGACATTATTATCAAGTTCTTTATTCCCAAGTCTATTCCAACTTTTTTATTTGTTTTAGGATACTCTGTTATTGAAATATCACTACATTTTAATATTATAAACCATTGACTATTGTGTTTTTTAATTATAACTTCCTTAAGTTTTCCTTGAATTTCACGTTTATCATGTAGTTTAAATGTTCCATAATCATTTAAATATAATCTTTTACATTTCAATTTATCTTTGGAGGTGCATTGGAGTCTAAATGATTGTGTTGATGTTTTTTTAATAAATTTTGGTTTTTGTGATAAGCCAGTTTTATAATTATTTATTGAATCTAACAGTCTATGATATGCATCAATAAGTATAATTTTATCTACTTGTTTTAGATGATTATTTTCTTTTAATAATTGTTTTAAAATATCATAGAAATATTTATTTGAATATACTACCTTTTTTCCAGATTTTAGATTTTCTTTATATTCTTTTTCATAAATTAATTTAGATTTATTATAAACATAAGCATACGCTACAAAATTTGTTTCAAATAATTCTATTTGTTTTTTATTAGGATATATTCTACATTTATAATATTTAGATATTTTCTTCATAACTATATTATTCTAATTAATAATATTTCATTAATAAGATATATACTTTTCTAATAAAAAAATAATTTTAATATAAAATGTTTAAAAAAATAATAAAAGTTTTAAAAACTTTTAATTTTCCAAGGTATTACTTACACGTTCATAATCTTCAATATTATGGAATGATTTTGTCGCATCTACACCTATTTTAGTTGTGGTACCATCTATTTGTGCTACAGGATCTAATGATGAACCTCTTGCTTTTGGTATTATTATTATATCATCATCACCTTTTACACGAGTTGCAATAGCATATTCAACATCAACTGCATCAAATATATTTATATCTTCATCAACTATAACACAATGTTTAAGTGAAGGATGTGCAGATAATGCAGCCATAAGTACATTTTTAGCATCGCCCTCTGTTTGCTTCTTAATTGATACTACTGCATGTAGCCAACAACATCCACCTTCTGTTAATACTACATTTTGCACTGTTGGAAGAGTATTTTTTACACTATTATATATACGTGGTTCTTGAGGGAGTCCTTGTAATAATTTATGTTCATTCCCAGCTGGAAGAATTGCATGATAATATGGATTATCTTTATAATGCATCCTTGTAAGTTTTATTATTGGTTCTTCCCTTATTTTATCATAAGTATCTGTTAAATCAACAAATGGTCCTTCAATTTTACGTTCATTTGGTAATATTTTTCCTTCAAGTAAAATTTCACACTCTGGAACTTCAATATCAACAGTTTCACATTTAACTAAAGTTAAATTACCCTCTTTAAATGTATTTGCCACTTCTAATTCATTTTCAGTGATAGGAATACTTGTTGTACTAGCAAGTAATGTTGAAGGATTTAATCCTATTGCAATTGCAATTTCCAATGGTTTGTTTAATTCTTCAGCTTTTTTATAATAAGTATATAATTGTCTAGGTACTATTCTAATTCCCAATTCATCGTTACTATTAACTAACATTCTATGAATAGATGCATTGGTTTGACCATTTTCTGGATCTTTTGCTATTACGACACCTGCTGTAATATATTTTCCCTTATCTTTAGGATAATGTTTTAAAATTGGTATTTTTGATAAGTCTACATCCATATTATTTGAATAAACTTCATCAAAATTCTTAATATTTGTTATTTTTGTTGGATTTTCTGTTGCTTTTATTATATTTTCAGTAATTTTATCAACAGATGTATTTATAGATTTTGCTATTTTATCCCTAGTATTGCATATTCCAGAAATTATATTCATATTTGAATCTTTAATATTTGTAAATATAACCGTATCAGTTGGATGTTTTTTAAGAATAGATGTTATTTCATATTCTGTTGATACTTCTTCAGAAATTTCTATAATATCATCAGTTATTTCATCAATTAAACGAGACATAATTTTTAACTCCTATACCTATGTTTATTCATAATAATTATTTCTATGTAATGTTTTCATGTATTTATATAATGATTCTTCAATATTCTCATCATATACTGATAAAATTCTTGCAACATATAATGCAGCATTTTCCCCAGCATCGACCCCCATAGTTGCTGTTGGAACACCCGGAGGCATTTCAACCATTGACAAAAGAGAATCTAAACCAAGTTTTCCAGTATTGCATGGTACTCCAATTACTGGTTTTGTTGTATGTGATACTACTGCTCCTGAAAGTATTGTTGATAAACCTGAAACAACTATGTATAAATCTATTTGATTATCCACAGTTTTCATATATTTTTCAAGTTTATCAGGTGATCTTGTTGCAGAAATAACCTTATATGCTGAAGGTATTTTTATAACATCAAGTGTTTGTGTTATTTTATGAACTATATCCATGTTAGAATAATTTTCAGAAATTATAAGTACTCTTGTATCTTTTGAAACATTTAATACTTTATTAACAGATGGTCTTTCATGTTTAACCCCTTCAGTTCTTGTATAATATTTTCCAGCAATTTTCTCAATTAATTCTTTTTCAGAGGTTTCCATTTTATGATTATATGAATTACGTTTATCTACAAGTGCTTCTCTCATTTTTTCATCATTACATGCTATGATTTGACAAGCAAGCCATGCAGCATTTTCTCCCCTATCGATACCCATTGTTGCAACAGGTGTTCCTAATTGCATCTCAGTACATGATAATAATGCATCCAATCCTTCTATTTTGCCATTTACAGGTACTGCTATGACAGGTTTTGTTGTATATGATGCTATTACTCCGGGAAGATGAGCAGAAAGTCCTGCAATACCAATAAATACCTCTATTCCATCAACATAATTGGTCATTATATCTTTTATCCTATTATGAGTTCTATGTGCAGAAGCTACTCTAAGATCATATGGTACTTTCATCTGTTCGAATACTTTCACAGTTTTTTCTGCTATCTTATAATCAGATCCACTTCCTAATATTATCATCACTTTAGCTTGAGTAATTTTAATTCCCCCATTATTTACATAATTAGTTTTATTAAACACATCATGAAAATTTTATTTAAAATGTTATATTTTATTATCTATTTAAAGTTATTCTTTAATTTTTTTTGAGTGGTTTTCCAGTTGCTGGGTCTTGAAAAAGTTTTGATCAAAAAAAATTTGAAAATTTATTTGAAGACGTAAAATTTTATTTATTATCTTAATTTTTATCAAAATAAGAAAATAACGTTACACTTGAAATACACGACTCA
>NZ_MUZW01000005.1:0-14823 GCF_003266085.1 Methanosphaera sp. DEW79
AATTATAGTAAGTAGTGGAATACTATTTGCACTAGGACACTTACTTGAATACTTCTCAGTATTTGGGGGAACTCTTGCAACAGTAATATTTGCAATAGGTGCAATAATAGCAGGATATGATATTGCAAAAATGGCAAAAAAAGCAGTGTTTACAAGACATACAATAACTCCAGCAGTATTGATGTGTATTGCAGCAGTAGCATCATTTTTAATAGGTCATCCTGAAGAAGGTGCTGCTGTAACATTTTTATACTTTATAGCAGAATTCTTAGAAGATTATTCAGAACAAAGAGCACAACATTCAATTAAATCATTGGTAGAAATAGCACCTGAAAAGGCACGTCTGAAAGTAGGAAACACTGTAGAAACAGTATCTATTGATGAGGTTAAAGTAGGAGAAATTGTAATAGTAAAACCAGGGGATAAAGTACCATTAGATGGTAAGGTAATAGAAGGAGTATCTACAATCAACCAATCATCAATTACTGGAGAGAGCATACCAGTAACAAAAACAATTAAAGATAAAGTATTTGCAGGAACAGTAAATCAAGATGGATATCTTGAAATAGAAGTTACAAAAGCATCAAAAGATAGTGTAATATCTAAGATTGTAACACTGGTAAAACAATCACAACTAAATAGATCACACACAGAAACATATGTTGAAAAAATAGCAAAATACTATACTCCAGCAATAATTATAATAACCATATGTGTAGCAATAATTCCGCCATTATTCTTTGGAGAAAACATTGTAGATTGGATATACAGGGCATTATCCCTTATGGTAATATCATGTCCATGTGCATTTTTAATATCAACACCAATTGGAATGGTCTCTTCAATAACCTCTGCAACAAGACAAGGAGTGTTAATTAAGGGAAGTAGCTATGTTGAAGAAATGCGTAATATTAAAGCAGTAATATTTGATAAAACAGGTACTTTAACCGAAGGAAAACTTGAAATTATGGATATTGATGTTTTAGATGATAAATATACAAAAGATGATTTAATAGAAATAGCATCTTCTCTTGAAAAAAAATCTACACATCCTATAGCAACAGCAATAGTAAATCATGCTAAAGACAATAATCTTCAAATTAAAGAAGTTAAAAACTTTAAAAATATTCCAGGAAAAGGTATTGTAGGATACATTAATAACAAACAATACTATGCAGCAAATGAATCACTTATAGAGAATAGTGAATTTATAGTATCAAGAGAAACAGTAATTAACTATGCTAGTGATGGAAAAACTGTTGTCTTTATAGGAAATGAAGAAAAAGTCATAGGTATAATCACTGTAATGGATAAAATTAGAGATGAATCTGAAGAAGTAATCAGAAACTTAAATAATGCTGGTGTAAAAACAGTAATGTTAACTGGAGATAATAAAATTGCAGCCCATGCTGTATCAGATAAAATAGGTGTAACTTATATCTACTCAGACCTATTACCTGAAGATAAATTGAATATAGTTGATACTATACGGAATAAATTTGGTGATGTTGCAATGGTGGGAGATGGAATAAATGATGCACCAGCACTTGCAAGATCTAATGTTGGAATTGCAATGGGTGCTGCAGGATCTGATGTTGCAATAGAAACTGCAGATGTAGCACTTATGCAGGATGATTTAACAAAGTTACCTTACTTATTTAGTTTAAGTACTAAAACAATGAGTATTATTAAACAAAATATTATAACAGCAATATCAGTTAAATTTCTATTTGTAATACTAGCTATACTTGGTTTAATTACTTTGATGATGGCAGTAGGTATTGGAGATATGGGATTAACGCTTCTTGTTATTCTAAACTCATTTAGAATTGGAAGAGTTAAAGATCCTATTTTCTAATGGAATTTATAGGTTATATAGAATAAGTAGAATATGATATGAAATTAAGGAATTATTATTAATTATTTTCTTTAATTATCCTATTTTATTTTTTAATTTCATTTTTTAGTAAATTATTTTTATTTAATATAAATAAGGATTCATGAATCATATTTTATTTTATTTTTTTTAAAAATCTTATTTTAATTTTTCAGTCTTAATTTAAGTTTTATTTTCTGATTTTATTATTTTTTTATAGTATTTTATTATATCTAAGGGTATTACTTTAATATCTGTCATATTAAAGGCTAAATATTACCATATATTTAAATACTACTATATTGTAATATAATATATATTGGAGGTGAAAATATGGCTGAGTTACCAATTGCTCCTGTAGGCAGATTATTAAAAAATGCAGGTGCTAGCAGAATAAGTGATGATGCTAAAGAAGAATTAGCAGAAGTACTCGAAACATTCGGTACATCCATCGCAGAAGATGCAGTAAAACTTGCAAAACATGCAGGTAGAAAAACTGTTAAAGCATCCGACATTGAGTTAGCATGCAGAGACTTATAAAAACAACTTGTTTTTATGTTTTATTTTTTCTTTTTTTATAGGAATCTTTATAGGCATTCTTTTGGTCTTCAATTAACTTGTGTTTACAGGGGACTAACCACAATCTTTATATATTACTTTGTAAATATATAATAATGCTTACTAAAAGTTAATAATTATTTTTGTTTTTGCCAAGGTTACCGAGTGGCTAGGTGTGTGGCTGCAGACCATAATACTTGGGTTCAAATCCCAACCTTGGCTTTTATTATAAATTCTAATTTTAAATAAAATTTTATAGTTTTAATTATAGATATATGTATTATTATTATAATTTTCTAAATTATTTTAGGAGTATTTTATATCATGATTAAAGTATACAGTACAATGACTCGTCAAAAAGAAGAGTTGAAAGTAACTAACAATAAAATTAAATTATTTGTATGTGGACCTACAGTGTATGATTACTCACATATTGGTCATGCAAGAACATATATCTCATTTGATGTAATAGTAAGATATCTTAAACATGAAGGATATTCAGTATTTTATTTACAAAATATTACAGATATTGATGATAAAATTATAAAAAGAGCAAAGGAAAATAATGAAGATCCACTAGAATTATCTCATAGATTTGAAAAAGAATACCTTAAAGACATGGAAACATTAAATGTATCTAATGTAAACTTCTATGCAAGAGCAACAGAACATATGAATGAAATTATTAATCAAATCCAAGATTTAATTGATAAAGGATATGCATATGATACAGAAACTGGAGTTTACTTCGATGTATCTAAATTTGAAGATTTTGGTAAATTATCCAACAGAAATCTTGATGATTTACAAAATACAAGAATACAAATAGATTCTACTAAAAAAGATCCAAAAGACTTTGCATTATGGAAAAAACAGGATGAACAACCTTACTGGGAATCTCCATGGGGTAATGGAAGACCAGGATGGCATATTGAAGATACTGCAATAACAGAAGCATACTTTGGTCCTCAATATGATATACATGGAGGAGGATTAGATTTAATATTCCCTCATCATGATGCAGAAATAGCTCAAATGGAAGCATCCTCTGGTAAGGAACCATTAGTAGAATACTGGATGCACACTGGATTTTTAAATGTGTCTGGTGAAAAAATGAGTAAATCCTTGGGAAACTTCATTACTATTAAAGAATTGTTAGAAATAGTTACTCCCGAAGTTTACAGGTTCTTTGTATTATCTACTCATTATAGAAGCCCTATTGATTTTAGTGAAGATACATTAAAACAAGCTGAAAATAGTCTTAAAAGAATTCAAAATACTGGTAAAATCATCATAGATAAATTAACTGAAGATAATTTACCTGAAGGAAAAGTACTTGATGAGGACTTAGAATTATTTAAGGAAGAATTCTTCAATGCAATGAACAATGATTTCAACACACCTATTGCTTTATCTAATTTATTTGATTTTACCCATAAGATAAATAAGGCAATTAGTAGTAATGAAGTATCAAGAAATACTCTAAATAATATAGTTGAAACATTTAAGGATATTGAATCTATACTTGGATTTGATATAATAGTTGAGGATGATATGGTTTCTGATGTATCAGGAGATTTATTAAATATTATCACTGAAATTAGAGAAGATCTTCGTTCTAAAAAGGATTGGGATTTAGCTGATAAAATTAGGGATGAATTGGCAAATCTTGATATTACATTAGAGGATAAATAATTCTCTTTATTTTTTTTAATAATATTTTATAACATTGTTATTGTAGCGGTAATGTAATAACAATATCATATTATTTATTAAAAAATTTTAAGTATTATAAACATATATCAAGTATAAAGAAGTATAAAAAAATAGTAATTTAATAATAGGTGAATTTCATTGAATGTTAAAAGGAGAGAAATGGGTCAATCAAAAAAGGATGATTTGGCCTATAAAGTATTAAAGGATATAAAGGCATCCCCTGATTTAGGACTACTTAGATGTGTACAATGTGGAATGTGTGCATCATCATGTCCAGCAGCAAGACACTCAGAATATGATCCAAGAGTAGTAATAAAACGAGTTCTTGATGATGATAAAACATTACTTGAAGACAAATATATATGGAACTGTTTCTACTGCTACAACTGTCATAGTGTATGTCCAGTAGGAAACAGTGTATGTGAAGTAAATCAAATACTAAGACAAATGGCAATAGATAAAGACACAGGAAAAAAAGAAATAGAATCATTTATGAGCTTTGCAGACAGTTTCCTTGATACAGGATTAGGAGTAATACCAAAAGAATATCATAAACAATTATCTAAGGATTATGGACCACATTGGGATAGATTACAACAACAACTTGAAGATGTACGTAAAACACTAAATTTAGAAAGTATGTTTTTACTTCCAGAAGCAGAAAAAGAAGTAGATAAAACATTAGAAGCAATAGGATTTAAAAACAGAGTTAAGAAAATAAAAGATGTAAGGGACAAGAAATAGTGGGGGAAGAAAGTATGGAACAAACAAATACAAAAAACATACCAATAAAGGACATAACACTATTTAGAAGCTGTCTTGTATCTGCAGAATATCCTGGAATTGAAGCATCAACAAAATATATCTTTGATAAACTAGGAATAGAATATGTAATAGATCGTAATCAATCATGTTGTACAGGACTAGGACATTACTATGATATATTTGATGAATTATCAACAACAGCACTAGCAGCAAGAAACTTCAGTCATGCAATAGAAAACAAACACAAACACTACGTACCAATGTGTGCAACATGCTATGCAATCTTAAAAAATGCCGCAAAAACATTAAATCAAAAAGATGATGTTAGAGAAAAGATAAATAATGCCTTTTGTGAAAATGGTCTTGAAAATCTACAATACAAAAAAGATTCAATCAATCCAACAGATGACATAACACATGTTGCAGATCTATTATATCACTTTAAAGACCAACTAAAAAAACATAAAAAAGTAGATATTTCAGGACTAAAAATAGCAACACACCATGGATGTCATTACTGTAAAGTACATTATGATGATACACTCTGTGGAGTAAGAAATCCACAACTCATGGATAAAATATGTGAAGCAATGGATGTACCAACAATAGGATGGTATGATCATAAAAGATTAACATGTGGCTGTGGATTCAGACAAAGATATGCAAATAGAGAATTATCATTAGAAGCATCAACAGATAAATTTGAAAGTCTATATAAGGAGGATGTTGATGTGTTACTTGTTATGTGCCCAAATTGTCATCTTCAATTTGATAGATATGAAAGAGTAATACAACAACACACAGGACATAAAAAACACATGGTAATATTGAATATTGCACAACTAATAGCACTATATATGGGAGCACATCCATATAAAACAGTAGGAATACAGACACACACAACAAATGTAGAACCAATTCTTGATAAACTAGGTATAGAATATGATAGTGGGGAGGATTCATTACATGACTAATCAACATAAAATAGGAGTATTTCTATGTCATTGTGGTGGAAACATATCTGATGTACTGAAATTAGATAAAATAGAAAAACAACTCATTAAAAACAATGAAGTAGTATCAATTAAACATCATGAAAATCTATGTTCACTAGAAGGAAGGAAGATAATTAAGGATCAGATTCTTAGAGAAAATCTAGATCGTGTAGTGATTGCTGCATGTTCAAGAGTAACTCATGGAGAAACATTTCAAAACTATATAAAACCATTAAATCCATACTTATTTGAAATGCCAAATGTAAGGGAACAATGTTCATGGGTTACTAAAAATCATGAAGAAGCAACAAATAAGGCATTATCTCTAATAAACTCTGCAATAGAATCAGTAAAATATGATGAACCACTTGAAAAAATTCCAACACAAGTAAAAAACAGTGTACTTGTTATAGGAGCAGGAATTTCTGGGATAACAACAGCAGTATCACTTGCAAAACAGGGAATGAAAGTAACACTCATTGAAAAGAGACCAGCAGTAGGAGGCGCAATGGTACAGGTAGGTAAAGTATTTTCACCAGAAAAACTCACAGAAGACTGTGCTGCATGTCTTTTAAATCCTGTTATAGATGAAATGGTTCATAATAAAAATATAAGATTATTAACCAATACAAAACTTGAACGTTCAGAAAGAAGAGCAGGAAACTTTGATGTAATACTTAGAAAAAAACCAGTCTATGTTGATACACAGAAATGTACTAGTTGTGGGAGATGTACAAGTGCCTGTCCAACAGTAGTTCCTGATGAATGGAATGAAGGATTAATAAATAGAAAAGCAATATATAAACCATTTCCACAGGCAGTTCCAAGTACATACACATTAGATGATGAACACTGTATTAAATGTGGGATATGTACAAATGTCTGTCCTACAAATGCAATAGATCTTGATGCTATAGATGATATTATTTCATTAACAGTAGGTTCTGTTGTAATTGCAACTGGACATCAAAGATTTGATACAAGTAAAAGACCAGAATATGGTCATGAGTTGTATGAGGATGTATTAAGTCAAATGGAACTGGCAAGAGTAATGGGAGTAAATGGTCCAACACATGGAAAACTTCTTGTTCCTTCAACAGGTAAAGTTCCACGTCGTGTTGTAATGATACAATGTGTAGGTTCAAGAGACCAACTACCTGGAGGTCATAAATACTGTTCAAAGGTCTGTTGTATGGTAGCACTAAAGAGTGCAAATCTAATAAGAACACATTATCCTGATACAGAAGTTATAATCTGTTATACTGATATAAGAACTCCTGGTGTCTATGAAAAATATTATAAATATGGACAAGATAATGGTATTGAATTGATACGTGGAAGACCAGGAGAGATTGCACGTGAAGATGATCATATGATTGTAAGGATAGAGGATACTTTAACAGGAATTAGAGAAGAAATTCCTACAGATTTAATAGTATTATCTGCAGCTTTAGAATCATCTAAAGGTACAATTGAAGTTGCAAAAACATTAAATGTGGCTTTAACAGAGGATAACTTTATTAAAGAAAAACATCCAAAAATGAAACCAGTAACAACTGATATTGAAGGAATATTTGTTTGTGGTACAGCACAGGGACCAAAAGATATAACAGATAGTATTATTCAGGCAAATGCTGCAGCAACTAAAATATCAGAACTAGTAAATGGTGGACTTGAAGTTGAACCATTTATTGCATCTATAAATGTTAAAAAATGTGTTCTATGTGGAAGTTGTGTTGAAAACTGTGTATATCAGGCAATAACATTAAATAGAAATTCAATACATGTTGATGCAATATCATGTACTGGTTGTGGAGATTGTATAATCACATGTCCTCAGGAGGCAATAAGTATTCAAGGACAAAGTGATGATAAATTAGAAGCTAGTATTAGGGGAATATTAAAGAATAAAAAAGATGATGAACGTATTATCATAGCATTTCTCGATGATATTGGTAATGTTTCTGCAAATAACATGGGAATTAATAGGGTGTCCTGTCCAAGTTCTGTAAGAATTATTAATGTACCATTTATAAATCGTGTAAAATATAGGCATGTCTTATATGCCCTAACACATGGTGCCGATGGAGTATTCATTGGAGAATATCCAGATACACCTAAACATAAGGAAATACGTGAAAATGTAAATATTATGAAGAAACATTTAGAAGAAGAAGGAATTAATCCAAATAGACTAATAATACACAGTGTATTTATACCTTACTTTAGAGGTTTAGCAAATCAATTTAAGGAATTTGATGAAGAATTAAGATTAAATTCCTATTAATTCTTCAGATATTCTTTAGGAGTTATATTATGATATCACAAGAAAAATACATTGAATTGGTTGAAACAATACTAAATAGAAGTATGACTAATAGTAGTCAAAAAGAAGCAATTATGGCACCAGTTGATGAGAGTCAGTACATTGTTGCAGGACCAGGTAGTGGAAAAACAACAGTACTTGTTTTAAAGATATTAAAATACTACTTTGTTGATGATATTAGCTTTGATGATGTTATAGTAACTACCTTTACAAAGAAGGCTGCAAGAGAATTAAAAAATAGAACTATTCTTTGGGCTAAAATGATTTCTGAAGCATTGGATTATGATCTTAATTATGATTTTAATAGAATGGTTATTGGTACCTTGGATAGTATTGCTGAGGATATTGTCTGTGATGGTGAATCTATTGAAGTTATAGATAATTTCACATCATCAGCTCTTATGATGCAAACATTACTTTTAGATAATAAGAATTCTAATAAGAAATTAAAACAATTTCTTAAAAAACTTAAAAACAGTGTCGGTGGTGTAAATACTACTGAGATGAACAATCAAATAAGATCTATTAGAGAACGTATTTATTATGATATTGTTGATTATGATAAATTAAAAGAAAATTCTAATAATGAATACATATTATTTGATATTATTGATGCATATAACATGACTCTTAAAGAAAGGGGAATACTTGATTATCCTATGCTTGAAACTAGGTTGTATGATATGTTATGTGATTGTAAAGTTTCTAGATTGAATCATTTTAAAGTACTTCTAATTGATGAGTACCAGGATACTAATTATCTACAAGAACAAATCTACTTTAAAATGGCAAGATATGTCTTGGAAAATAATGGTAACATCACTGTAGTAGGTGATGATGATCAGTCATTGTATCGTTTTAGAGGAGCAACAATTGATCTTTTCACAGAGTATTTAAAAAGAATAAATGATTATATGGGTATTACACCTAAGAGCATTTTTTTAAAGAAAAATTACAGGTCAACTGTTAATATCATTAACTTTGTTAATGAATTCATACATTTAGATAAGAAGTATGAATCATCTCGTAGTATAAATAAGCCATTAATAGAACCAGATTCTAATTCACCTAATGGTTTACCTGTAATGGGCATGTTTAGAAACAACATTGAAGAATTAACAACTGATCTGTCCAATCTGATCTATGATTTAAAAATTGGAAAAGATACTTCCCGAAGAGTTGGTAGTAAAATATATGATTTAAAACAAAAAGATAATCCTTCAATAGCAATTCTTACAAATTCTCCAAAGGAAATAAGTGCATATAATAGACATAGGTTACCATTCTATGTAAGAGAATCTATAACTGGAAGAAGTGAGGATATTGCAGTATTTAATCCTAGGGGTCAAAATATAGAGGCCACAGACATTGTTTCATTAATTTGTGGTTTAATACTTGTTTCTATTGATTCTGATGCTACTATTGAAAATAATTTAGATAACATACCACCTCATACAAAGAAAATACTAAAAGATTGGAGAAAAAAGGTGGAAAATTATTTATCTTGTAAAGAAAAAGAAGTACCATTATATGAGGATGATATAGTCTTATCTGATTTATTAGATGATATAGAAGTAGAATGTAGTGATTTAATTAAGGAATCTAGTGAAAATAGTATTTATCATGATATAATTATGGAAACTATAAATCAGACTAACAATGCAATAAGTGATGAAGGTAGACTCTCTGCTAATCAAATATTCTGGCACATACTTGTACCTATTGCATCAGGTGCTGTTAATGTGGATGATGACATGTTTGATGTTAGTATTGATGAAAATATAAATATCATGTCTATTCATCAGGCAAAGGGTTTGGAATTTGATATTGTTATTGTTGATGTTGGATGTGATATTTATAAAAATGATGCATCATCTGCCTTTAAAAGATTTCCAAAAAATGGTGGTAAAACACATAGTATTGAGAAATATCTTGGTGATTATTCTAAGTTATCACTTTCTAATGAAAATAAGGGTTTGGACAATGCTTTTAATGATCTTATTAGACGATACTTTGTTGCATATACTCGTGCTAAGTCATTGTTAATTCTTGTTGGATTAAATAGTATGCGTTATGGTTATAAGGGTGATTTTCAGGATAATATTAAAATACCTAATGTTGCAACAGGATGGTCTCGAGATAAAATATGTCATTGGGTAAATTTAGATAATTTAATTCATATATAAAAAAATAGTATTTGTATTTAAAAAGAAATAAAGAGTAAAGATTTCACTCTATCCGTGGTATCTTTTTTCTCTAACTCCTCTTCCTTTTTTATTTCCTTGTTTTTTGTATCCAGATTTTGGTCTGGTTCTTCTGTTGGTTCCTTTAACTTTTGCCATGATTTTCCCTCCTCTTAATGTGAATTTAAAAAAAATTATTTCATTATCTTCTTTTTAAGTTCGAACTTTTTTTTGATAATGTCCTTTAACTTAATTGTTATGTTAAGTTTTTTCATCATGAAATAGTATAATATAATATATTTAAATACAATAATATATATTTTTTTATTTTTCAAACTACTTTTTACTTATATAATTACTACCTCTATTTTATTTTCAATATCTCTTTTTGGATTACTTCTATGAATATCTGTTATAGTAGCTTGTTTTGGGGGGTGTATGTTTGATAGGGGAAGTGAATGTTTTAGTTTTTAGGTAATACTTTTATTTTATTCCAGACATAAATTGCAAGTGTAAATATGTATTAGTAGGTAGTCTTTTAAATAATAATGTAAATAAAAATTATTATATACTTTATAAAAAAAGATTTTTTCATATTATGAATATTCAAAAGAATTCATGTGGAGGGTATTTTATTGAAATCAAAAAATTCTAAGAGTGTATTGTGTTTAGTTGATGGAGAACATTATTTTCCAGTAACAAAATCGGCTGTTGATAAAATAGAAAGTAAGGGTTATGACGTTAAATTACTCTTATTTATAGGTGGAACTGAAAAACTAAGGGATACAAATGTGGATATAATTTCAGAAATGTTTAATAAACCTGTATTATTTGGTCAAGATCATAGTAAAGTTCCATATGACTTAATAGAAGAATCTATAAAAGAATATGATGTGGGAATGGTTGTTGATTTATCTGATGAACCTGTTGTAAACTATTCAATAAGATTTAATATAGCAACAATTGCACTACTTAATGGTTGTATGTATAAGGGATCTGATTTTGAATTTAAAGCATTAGAAGAGGAAGATGTACTTAATAATCCATCATATAAAATTATAGGTACAGGTAAAAGAATTGGAAAAACTGCAGTTTCTGCATATACTGCTCGTCTTATTAACAAGGATAGTGATTTTGTTCCATGTGTTGTTGCAATGGGAAGAGGTGGACCTCAAATACCTGAAATAGTACGTGGTGATAAAATACATTTAACTCCCAAATATCTTATGGAAAAATCTGATAAGGGCTTTCATGCAGCATCAGATCACTGGGAGGATGCTTTAATGAGTAGAGTTTTAACAGTAGGTTGTAGAAGATGTGCTGGTGGAATGGCAGGTATGGTATATGAGACAAACATGGTTGAAGGAGCAATGATGACCAATGATTTGGATGTGAATCTTGTAGCACTAGAGGGTAGTGGTTCTGCAATACCTCCAGTAAAGGCTGATAAACAAATAGTTCTTGTTGGTGGCCATCAGCCAATGGAAACATTAACAGAATATTTTGGTCCATATAGAATTAAATTAGCAGATCTTATTATAATAACAATGTGTGATGAACAAATCTGTTCTAGGGAAAAATTAGATGATTTATTAATTAAGATACATGAAATTAATCCAAATGCAGATATTGTTCCAACAATATTTAGGCCACATCCTGTAGATGATATATCTAATAAAAATATTTTATTTGCAACAACTGCACCAGAATCAGTACAACATCTATTAAAGGACTATTTGGAAGAAAACTTTAATTGTAATGTAGTGGCTATTTCATCTCACTTGTCCAACAGACCTCTTCTTCAAAGGGATATTGAAGAAAATATTGATAACATTGACTGTATGCTTACAGAACTAAAGGCAGCAGCAGTAGATGTGGCAACTAAAGATGCATTAAATAAAGGTTTAGAAGTAGTTTATTGTGATAACATTCCAATAGCAATAAACGATGAGTATGATTTAGATAAATCAATAATGAATATTGTATATGAAGCAAAAGAAAGCTTTAATAAAAAAGATTAGTTTGAATGAATTAAGAAAGATACAAGTAGCTATTGTATTAATTTTTATAGAACTTCTAATAATTTAAAAAGTAATTGCTTAGATATAAATGAGTATACAGTAGAATAGGGAATTATTTAAGAAAATTTATTCTATAATATGTTATTTTTTGATTATACTTTTTTTATTTTTTTATTTTTTAGTAAATATATATTTAATGTCGTGTTTTTGTGTTTTTAATCCATTATTTTTGTAAAAATATTTTGAAAAATAGTAAAGTATTTATATAACTTCAAACACCCTTATTAACAATAAGTTTATTATATATAATAAATATAATAATATACAGTTGGAAAAATATTTTAAAAGATTATTTTCATAAAAATAATGTTTATTAATTATCAAATTTTTATATCAGTCTAAATTAAAAAAACACGGTTTTAGCATATTATTCATTAAAAAAGAAATTCATTTAATCAGTCTATAATAAAAAAAAGAATTTAAAAAAATTAATAATATCTAAAAATTGGAGGATAATTAATATGGTACAAAATAACCAACAACCATTAATAGTTCTAGCTGATGGTTCTACACGAACAAGTGGTAGTCAAGCAACTAAAAACAATATAATGGCTGCAAAACTATTATCCAACGTACTTAAAACAACATTAGGTCCAAGAGGAATGGACAAAATGTTAATTAACTCTATTGGTGATGTGAAAATAACCAACGATGGTTACACAGTACTTAAAGAAACAGAACCAGATCATCCTGCAGCAAAAATGATTGTAGACCTTGCAAAAATGCAAGAAGAAGAATATGGTGATGGAACAACAACAGCAGTAGTGTTAGTTGGAGAAATATTAAAAGAAGCAGAAAAACTAATTGAACAAGGAATACCAACATCCACAATAGTAAAAGGATTTGAAGAATCAAAAAACAAAACCCTTGAAGTATTAGATGAAATAGCAATTCCTGCTCAAGAAGAAGAACTAATAAACGTTGCAAGAACATCCATGTCTGGAAAAGGATCTTTTACAAACCTTGATAAAATGGCAAAAGAATTAGTTGAAGCATTACTAAATGTTGAAGAAGATGGCCAAATAGATCAAGACATGATCAAAATCAGAAAAATCCATGGAGAAGGTACAGAAGACACAGAAATCTCAGAATGTGTAACTGTAGATAAAAATGTTTTAGAATCAGAAATGCCAAAAGATGTTAAAGATGCTAAAATAGCACTTCTACAATATCCAATGGATGCAAGAGAACTACAAAATGATGCTAAAATAAAACTCACCACACCAGGTGAATACCAAGCATACTTAGATAAAGAAGCACAAATGCTTCAAGATGAAGTACAAAAACTTGTAGATGCAGGAGTAACAGTACTCTTCAACAACAAAAAAATCAGTGACCTATGTCAACACTACCTTACAAAAGCTGGAATACTAACAGCAAAAAGAGTAAAAGCAGGAGATCTTGAAAGATTATCCAAAGCAACAGGTGCAAACATAGTAAATGATATTAAAGAACTTACAAGTGATGATCTTGGAGAAGCAGGTCATGTATATGAAAGAGAAGTATTTGAAGACAGAGAATACATATTCATAGAAGACTGTAAATATGCTGGAGTTTTAAACATCATAATCAGAGGAAGTACAAAACACATTACTGATCAACTAGAACAAGCAATCAACGATGCAATAGGAGCAGTAATAAAAACAAGACAAGATGATAAAGCACTTCCTGGAGGAGGAGCAGCAGATATTGCAGCATCCAAAGCCTTAAGAAAATATGCAAATAAATTCACTGATAAAGAACAATTAGTAA
The DNA here is from genome assembly GCF_003266085.1 of Methanosphaera sp. DEW79. Classification (NCBI taxonomy): domain Archaea; kingdom Methanobacteriati; phylum Methanobacteriota; class Methanobacteria; order Methanobacteriales; family Methanobacteriaceae; genus Methanosphaera; species Methanosphaera sp. DEW79. The sequence continues at coordinate 14,253 of NZ_MUZW01000005.1, forward strand.
TTAAAGCATATGCTGATGCATTAGAACAATTACCAGTAGCTTTAGCTAAAAATGCTGGAATGGACACAATAGATGTCTTAACAAAACTTTTAGCAAAACAAAATGAATCCACAAATATGGGAGTAAATGTAATAAAAAGAGATGTATCTGATATGAAAGCAGATAAAATCCTTGATTCACAAAATTCCAAAAAAGCAATAGTAGAATCAGCTACAGAAATAGCAGGTGAAATACTACGTATTGATGATGTGGTATCAACAAAACCAATGACTCCTGTAGGTGGAGACATGCCTGGAACACCAAATCCATACATGTAAACAATAAGAAGATTAAGATAACTTCTTAATAATCTTCTTTTTTAAAAACTAGTTTTAATTCATATTTAAAAAAAGTAAAAATTAGTTAATAAACTATTTCTTTATTATCTTTCAATAGATGTTGTCGTAGTAGATATATAATTACTACAGGAATAATTACTCCTAAATAATTAAATGACATACCTATTATTTTAAATGCCACTCCAAAAGATATTAAAGTTGTAATTATTAGAAAAATTCTCAAAACATTACTT
>NZ_MUZW01000060.1:0-56568 GCF_003266085.1 Methanosphaera sp. DEW79
TATTTACATATAACTAAGAAAAAGAAAATTGAAAATAAAATTCAAAGAGATGTTGATGAGAAAGTAACTACCAAGTTACTAAAAGATAAACAATATAATCCACCTATTAAAAAGATAATTTTTTTAATATGTATTGGATTTATTCTATGTATTTTCAATATAACATATGCCATTGAAGTATTTATGATAACACTTCTTTATATTTTATTTAAAAGAAATCTACCCAAATATAAAAAAGAAAAAAAGAGAAAAGATATTTTAAAAGTTATACCCTATGTTTTAAGAGAATTATCAATAGAATTAAAGGCAGGTATTGGATTATTTGATGCTATTGAAGAAGTTAGTAATGGTAATTATGGTCAGTTATCTAAGGAATTTAAAATAACATTGAATGAAATAAAATATGGTACTAATTATATTGAAGCTTTTGAAAATTTATCAAAACGTATTAATTTACCTATTATGGAAAAAATAGTTAGTCATATGAATAGAACAATAATTAATGGTGGTAATCTTGCAGATACTTTGAATATTTTAGCTAATGAAAATTCACGTAATATGCAAATTAAATATAAGGAATATTCTGAAAAATTAAATTCATTGATGATACTGTATATGTTTACTACTGTAGTTATACCTGTAATTTTATTTATCATGATAATTGCAGCTACAACTGTTATAGGTCCCATAGTTAAGGCAGAAATATTGTTAGTGTTATATTTGTTTTTCTTTCCCATTATAATAGTATTCTTCATTATAATTATAAAAAGACTTGAACCAACTTTATAGAAAAAAAGATAAATATCAGAGTTTACACAAGTAAACTCTTATTTTTTTAATTATTTAAGCAGTGTAGAATAATTTATCATCACTGATTGTGTTATTTATTATTCCTAAATCCTTTTCAGTGTTCATAAATGTATGTATATTGTCTTTGTATGTATCATTTAAGTCAGATACCCAACTCATATTACTAAGAATTCCTTTTTCAACAGTTTCATTAGGTACAATATTTTTAGGTAAGTATTGTACACATCCTTCTGGATCAGATTCTAATTTTTCTGTTGCTTTTTTATGAATATCTGCAATTTTTTGAACTTGTTGTGGATGTTTATCAATGAAGCTTTGTGATACAGCAACTACACAACATGGATGATTACTTAATATACTACTAGAATCTTCTATTAATGTTTGATTATTTACTTGTGTAGCTATTGATACATATGGTTCATATGTTAACATTGCATCAATACTTCCAGTTTTTAATGCATCATTCATACTTGCTACTTTCATACTAGGACTTGTTATGTCATTTATAGACATGCCATGTTTTTTCAAGTCATATTTTAGTAACATGTATTGTATTGAAGCTTCTCCTGGTGTTGCTATTTTTTTTCCTTTTAAATCTGTTATGGATTTAATATTAGGATCTTTTGTTACTAATCCACTTCCTTCTGTTTGTGCTCCAGCAATTACTTTTACAGGAACTCCTTTTTGTATTGAAGACAATACTGGTGTTATACCTACATACCCTACATCTACAGTACCACTTGCCATAGCTGTCATTAAGTCTCCACCATTATTATATTCATGTAATTCTACTTTTAATCCTGCATCAGTATACATATTTGAAGCATTTGCTACAAATAGTGCTGCATCGTGATCACTAGGCAGATAACCTATTGATACTGTGTTATCATCATTACTTGATGTGAAGTAAAATACTGCTCCAGCAATGATAATTAAAAGCACTACTGCAATGCCTATATATTTTTTATTAACCATTTTTTTCTTTTCTCCAATATATTTAAAATCATTTATTTATAATTAATATTTTTCTAATATATTCTATTAACAAAAAATAACAATTGTTAATAGATTTATTGTTAATATATAATAAATATATCCCAAAATACAAAAATCCACTAGAAAAAAACTAAAAAACATTGAATAAAATTTTAATAAGTATTAAATTATAAAATAATTATAATCAAAAGAATGAAGGAAAGAAATTGACAAAAAAAGAAGAAGATTATATAAAGGAATTCGCCCAAGATCGAGAAATTATCAGCCCTTTTCTCATAAAACAAAAAGAAATGAAAAAAACAAAAACAAACACATCATATCTTGAAGTAACACTACAAGACAAAACAGGACAAATAAAAGGTAGAATGTTTAAACACAGACCATTTAAAACGTATGAAAAGATAGAAAAAAATACTGTGTGGAATATTGTTGGAAAAATACAAGAATTTCCAACTGAGAGTGGAAGATTTAATATATTAATTGAAAGTATGAACCCAACAACAAACTACAATGAAGAAGATTTTATAAGAAAAGTAGAAGACTATGATAAACATGTAGAATTTCTATTTAACACCATAGAAACAATTGAAAATATCCACCTAAAAAAATTATTAAAAGAATTTTTTAATGATGAAGAATTTAAAAATAATTTTTTAACAGCACCTGCTGCAAAAATACATCATCATAATTATAAAGGAGGACTACTTGTTCATACAAATGAAGTAATAAAAATATGTCAAACAATAACATACATCTACAACAAAATCAACTATGATTTACTAATAACTGGAGCAATACTTCATGATATAGGAAAAATTGAAACATATGACTATGAAACTGAAAACATTGAAATGAAATATGAAGGAATCATGTTAGATCATCTATTTATTGGAGCAAATATGATAGAAAATAGAATTAAAAAAATTGATGCACCCAAAAAACTTAAAATACAACTAATACATATGATACTTAGTCATCATGGAGACACATCCCTTGGATGGGGTTCTGCAGTGAGTCCAAAAACTCCTGAAGCATTAGCACTACATCATGCAGATGATATGAGTGCAAAAATTACCAGTTCATTAGAAAATAAATAATAATTAAATTTATAATAGAATAATATAAAATATAATAATTAATTAATTATGAATTAATAAACAAATTTCAAATATTTTATCAATTTATACTTCATAATTTTTTTTAAAGGTGTTAACATGGATAAAATTAAAATAGCAATTGTCGGAATGGGTAACTGTGCTAGTTCTTTAATACAAGGAATTTACTATTATGCAGATAAAACAGAAACAGATGTCGATGGCCTAATGCACTGGACTATAGATGGATATAAACCATCAGATATAGAAGTAGTAGCAGCAATTGATATTGATAAGAGAAAAGTAGGAAAAGATGTAAGTGAAGCAATATATGCTAAACCAAACTGTACAACAATCTTCTATCCAAATATGGAAAAAACTGGTGTAAAAGTAACAATGGGACGAGTACTTGATGGTGTAGCACCACATATGTCTAATTATAAAGATGATTCAACTTTTATAATCTCTGAAGAAGCAGAAAAATCCAAAGAAGAAATAGTCTCATTATTAAAAGAAAGTAAAGCTGAAATGTTAGTTAACTATTTACCAGTTGGATCTGAAGAAGCAGGAAAATTCTATGCTGACTGTGCACTTGAAGCAGGAATAGCATTTATTAATTGTGTACCCATATTCATTGTAAGTGACCCTGAATATGAACAAAAATTCAAAGAAAAAGGATTACCATGTATTGGTGATGATATAAAAGCACAAATTGGTGCTACTATTACACATAGAACATTGGCTAACCTATTTAAGGATAGAGGTGTAATATTAGATAAAACATATCAATTAAATACTGGTGGTAACACGGACTTTTTAAATATGTTAAATCATGATAGATTATCATCTAAAAGAGAATCTAAAACAGAAGCTGTACAATCAGTCCTAGCACATAGATTAGATGATGATAACATACACATTGGTCCAAGTGACTATGTTCCATGGCAAAAAGACAATAAGTTATGTTTCTTACGTATGGAAGGTAGAACATTTGGTGATGTGCCAATGAATATTGAATTAAGATTAAGTGTAGAAGATAGTCCAAACAGTGCTGGATGTGTAATTGATGCTATACGTTGTTGTAAATTAGCTCTTAAAAGAAATATTAGTGGTGCACTTACATCTATCTCATCATATACAATGAAACACCCACCAATTCAATATACTGATGATGTAGCTCATGATAAAGTTACTGAGTTTATTGAAGGAGAATTAGAAAGATAGATTCCCATTCCACTATTTTTTTTTAATAACTTATTCTAAAACAATCAATATTTAAATAATTATTTTAAAATCGAATTTTATATTATTATTTTTATGAAAAATAGAATAAATGGAGTTTATAAAAAAAGTAATGTAAAATAATTTACTCATTTTTAATTACTTCTTTATGTTCATTATTTGGAACTATTTGCATTTTACCATCATCATAAACTGTTTTTAATTCACTTCCATCCATCATATAATGAAGACAAATAGCTAAAGCTGCAACTTCAGAGTGTGGTTGATTTGTAACACTTAAATTCCAGTCTGCAGCTTCATAAACATCTGTTGGAACTCGTGATCCTCCAACAATTATAAGTTTATCACGATTATTATCCCTAATTGTAGGAACTACATCTTCAACATGTTTTCCATACATAGTTAAATGTATAATTTCAAATCCTTTCTGTTTATGTTCCTTAATAACTGGCCTATAAGCTTTTTGATATTCAACTTCAAAATCACCACCCCAATTTTCTACAACTTTTTGTGCAGATTCAATAATATGTTTATCATGTTCTCCACTTAAAATTACTTTATCTGCTCCAAAAGCACGAGCTGTTAAACAAACATGAGTTGTGATTCTTGTATCTCTTCCAAGTCTATGATCTAATCTTAAAACTGTTATCATTTATTAATCCTCTTTTTTCTACAATAACATTATGTTTAAATTTAATATTATAAATAATAGTGATACTACTTTTGCTATTTCATTAGATGCACCAAAGATATCCCCAGTAACACAACCAAATGATTTATCAGCAACATTTGATAAATACAATCCAGAAATAACTGATGCAAATACTGCCATAACACCTGATGCATTTAATAAAAAGTAACCTATTATTAATGAAATTATAATAGTAAATATTAATATTTTATAATCCATTCCTTTTTTAATTTCCTTACCAATTCCATTAGAATCAGTTCTTCCAAATACCATTGATGTAATCATACTTAACTTTGCACATAACTCCATTAATATAATTGAAGCTATTAAATACTGTGCTGGAACTGATGAAAGTGCTGCTATTGTCATGATTGCAATTATGAAAAAGGTTGCAATTCCACCAGCACCCACCATTGAATCACGCATAATACTTAATCGTTTTTCTGGTTCTCCATGTGCCATTAAGCCATCACCCATATCAAGAATACCATCAACATGATTAAATCCTGTAAACCATATTAAAAAACAATAAAGCATTGTTGCTGTTAAAAAACTTGAAAATCCAAATATATTTGAAAGTATATATGCCATTACTGCTCCAATTATCCCAATACCCAGACCAATATATGGCCAGAGTATTACAGAACCAGACATTTGTTCTATTGTAACGTATCTTTTAATAGGTATTCTTGTTGAAAAGGAAATTAAACCTAAAAAACCTGTGAGTGATGGTTTTACCTTAGCTTTTCCTTGAACATTTTTTTTGTTTACATTAACCATAAATTATCCTCTTTTATAAATCCAATTTAACAATACATCCAGAGACTAAAGCCATAACAATACCTTTTGTGAATGGTTCAAATTCTAATAAATTCAAATCATCTTTAATTTTATTAAAAACAGACACTGCTTCCTTACCTGCTATTTGATTTACCATATTTAAACATAATATATTAGCAGTATTTTCTATGTTAGTGTTGTTTTTGATAACTATTCTTTCATTATTATAATCTTCTTCCAATCTAATAATAGCAACAATATACGCTACTATATTCACATCATCTAAAATATTTTCTAATTGATTTACAAATACATTATGAGTTATGTCTTTAGTAGTAACTTTCCTAGCAACATCTTCAATTATATCTAATGAAATGTTAGCATCACGTAAATATTTTACAATGTTTCTTGGATATCCTAGAACTTTGAATGATTGTCTTAGAGCTTCATCAACAATTTCTTTTACTTCATAAAACAATGAAATATCAAATGGTAATGAAACTTCAGATTTCTTTCTACATGCAATGAAAATCGTGTTATAGAAGTTACCTAATTGGTTATCCAGCCTATTTTTATTCAATGCATTAACATCCCATGAAGTTGTTGAAATAGTTTCACTAACAGTTCTAAATAAATTCATTAATGTTAGATTATCTAGTGAAGTATCAATTAGTACTGTGATATTTGTAAAGAATTTTCCTTGTATTTCTTCAACAGTACTTACTACAGCTATTCCATTTCTTTCAACAAGAATTCTATCTAATAGGGGATTATTATAATAATGATTATTTATTTTATTAGAATATTTAAAATCATAATTTTCCCTATTAGCTAAAATATACAAAGGTTCTTCACTTTCAAAAATAAGACCATTACCTTCCTCATAACTAATTATTCCATCCAATTCAATATCCATACTCTGCCTCCTATTAATTGTTAAAAAAAAATAATTTTAATATTTAAGTAATTATATTTTTATTAATAATAAGATAAAAATGTATTATAAAATTTATACTATAAAAAACAAATTTACTTAATAAATGAAGATTAATATTTAAAAAAAAATGAATAAGAAAAACAATTAATATACTAGAAAAATAGGAGATTAAATATGGTTTTAATAATTGATGGACAAACATCGGGACTTGCAGGAAATATGTTTATTGGAGCATTTATTGATTTAGGTGCTAATAAAGATGATATTATTAATGTTATTAAAACTTATGCTAATGAATTTGGTGATATAGATATTACCATAACAAAACAACCAAAATCAGGTATAATGTGTACATATGCCCAAATTAACACAACAGATAAGAGTACACGACATTATAATGAAATTATTGAAAAATTAGATGATATAACACAAAAACATTATCCAGACAATGAAATTATATTAAAAACAATAAATTTATCTAAAAAAATATTTAAAACACTTGCCATAGCTGAGTCTAAAGTTCATGGAAAATCATTAGATCAATTACATTTCCATGAAGTAGGATGTGCTGATGCTGTAGCTGATATAATTGGTTCATCATATGCATATTATCTACTAAATCTTGATAAAGAAAAAGTATATTCTCTTCCAGTTGCAACAGGTAGTGGAACTGTGAAAACACAACATGGTATTCTACCAGTACCTGCTCCTGCAGTACTTAACATACTAAAGAATGTTCCAACTATTGGGGGATGTGTTAATACTGAAATATGTACACCAACAGGATGTGCTATTCTTGTAAATATTACTGATGAGTATGTATCATCATATCCTTATGTTACAAGAAAAACTATTGGATATGGAGCTGGAAAAAAGGATCTTGAAGTTCTTAATGCACTAAGATTAGTACATGCTAATAGTGTAACTAAAAATGATACTGTAACCATATTAGAGACAAATATTGATACTTTAAGTGGTGAAGTTCTTGGAAGTTTATATGATAAACTATTATCTGAAGGTGCAAGGGATGTTACAATCACACCTACAATAATGAAAAAAAATAGGCCAGGACAAATCATTAAGGTTATATGTAGAAATAATGATGCTCAACATATAACAAATGTTCTTATGGAGGAAACTGGAACATTAGGTGTTCGTGTAATTCCAACTGTACATAGAGGTGTTGCAATTAGAGAAAATATTCATGAAAAAATAAATATCAATGGTACCTGGGAAGATGTAAGATTTAAAATAGGGTATATTAATGATAAGATAATTAAATGTACTCCTGAATATGATGATATTAAAAAAATAGCCAATAAAACATCCATTCCTATTAAAGATTTAATAAAATATGTAGAAATGGAATATAGAATAAATAATAGAGGAGATTAAATGAAACCTAAAGCAATAACTGTACTCTCTGGAGGATTAGATTCAACAGTTGCCACATCAATTTATGCAAATGATTATGATATAACTGCAATCACATTTAATTATGGTCAACAAAGTATAAAACAAGAATTAAAACATGCAAAAATGATATGTGAAAAATTAGATATGAAACATATTGTAATAGATCTTCCATGGCTTAAAGAAATTAGTAATTCAAGTTTAACAACAGATAAAAGCATACCTCAACCAAGTGATAATGACTTAGATGATTATGATAAATCTATTGAAACAGCAAAATCTGTATGGGTTCCTGCAAGAAATACTGTTTTTTGTAGTATTGCCTTATCATATGCTGAAAGTATTCAAGCCAAAATAATTATTGTAGGATGGGATTATGAAGAAGCTGTTACATTTCCTGATAATTCAAAAGAATACCTGAAATCTTTTAATGAAACTATAAAATATGGTTCTTTTGATGATATTGAAATTAAAGCTCCCTTAATTGACATGACAAAAGAAGATATTGTTAAAAAAGGTCATGAAGTAAATGCTCCTATGAATATAAGTTATTCATGTTATATTGGATGTGACACACACTGTGGAGTATGTGAATCTTGTAAAAGAAGAAAAAGAGCATTCACAAGAGCAAATGTAACTGATTATACAGAATATGAAAAATAGGTGATTAAAATGAGTAACATTGAATATGAAGTTAAAAGACAACGTAAAACTCTTACTACCAAGGAATTTTATGATAGATTTTCAAACTTTGAAGTAGTTCAAGGTTACTGTAGAGGATGTTCAAGATATAATACTAATTATTCTTGTTCTCCACTAGATATAGATATTCAAAATTATATTGAAAGTTATGATTACATAGATATCGTTATAACCCAGTTGTTTTTCAATAAAGAAGATTATCAAGCTATTTATAGTCCTGATGAATTAAATGATATTTTAAATAACACATTTTTTATAGAAAAGAAAAAGACTGTAGATATACTTTTAGATGAAGAAAAAAAGTATGTAAAATCAGAATGTATCACTGGTCCATGTAATTATTGTAGAAGTGATTGTAAAAAAGAGTATGATGAATGTATTCATCCTGAAATAAGACGTTACTCCTTAGCATCACTTGGAATAGATAGTGCTAAAATATTAAAAGATTTATTTAATATTGATTTAATATTAATTGAAGGTAAACTTCCAAAATATCTAAATAATGTTTCATCAATATTATACTCAAAATAAGATTATAAAAAAAAAGTAGAAAGAGATTGTTTTAATCAATAACCATTAAAACATCATCTTTTTCTACAGTATCCCCTTCATTAATGAAGATTTCTGATATTTGTCCAGATCTATCTGCTTTTACATCATTTTCCATTTTCATAGCTTCTAGAACTGCAACTGTATCTCCTTCATTTACCTTATCCCCAATTTTTACTTTAAGTTTAACTATCATACCTTGCATTGAAGATGTTAAACCATTTTCTATAGAGGTTTTAATTTGTTTTGATGATGGCTCCATTTCCATGTAACCTGTAGGTAATACTTTTACACTGAATGTTTCCCCATCAACTTCCACATCATATGATGTTGGAATACTTGATGCACTGTATTCCACTTTAGGTTCTGGAATCTCTTCTACAACTGCTTCTCCTTTAAGGAATTTTTCACCAATTGTAGGATATAATACATATGTTAAAAGATCTTCATCTTTTTTAATTAAACCTTCAGATTCTATTTTTTCTTTTGCTTCTTCAAGTTCTGGTTCTATAAGATCTGCAGGCCTACATGTGATAGGTTCTTCATCACCATTTGCTTTTTTATATAATTCTTGATTTATTTCTGCTGGTGCTCTACCATATGCTCCTTTAAGATATTCTTTTACCTCTTTTGTAATGTTACCATAACGTTCACCAGATAATACATTCATTACTGATTGAACTCCCACAATTTGACTTGTTGGTGTTACAAGTGGTGGATATCCTAGATCTTTTCTAACTTTTGGTATTTCTTTAAGTACATCTTCATACTTATCAATAGCACTTTGTTGTTTAAGTTGTGAAACAAGGTTAGATAACATTCCTCCAGGTACCTGGTACATCAATACATCAGTATCAACTTTAGAAGCTAATGGATCGAATAATGCAGCATATTTTTCATTTAACTCTGCGAAGTAATCTTTTATTTTAGATAATGCTTTTAAATCAATACCTGTATCATATTCTGTTCCTACTAATGCTGCCACAACACTTTCTGTTGGTGGTTGTGCTGTTCCTCCAGAAAATGGTGAAATTGCTGTATCTAACATATCCACTCCTGCTTCAATTGCAGCTTCATAACTCATTAATGTCATTCCACTTGTACAATGACTGTGTAAGTTAACATCTAAGTCAACTTCATCTTTTAATGCAGTGACTAATTTACCAGCAACATCAGGAGTAATTAATCCAGCCATATCTTTTATAGTTATAGCATCACAATCCATTGCTGCTAATTCTTTTGCAAATTCAACATATTTTTCAATTGTATGAACTGGACTGATTGTATAACTGATTGTACCTTGAACATATGCTCCTTGATCTTTAGCAGTTTTAATGGACATTTTCATATTTCTAGAATCATTTAATGCATCAAATATTCTGAAAATGTCAACCCCATTTTCATAAGATTTTTCAACAAATGCTTTTACTACATCATCTGCATAATGTTTGTAACCTACTAAGTTTTGTCCTCTTAGTAACATTTGAATTGGAGTTTTATTTAGATGTTCTTTAAATATTCTAAGCCTTTCCCATGGATCTTCATTTAAAAAACGTATACATGTATCAAATGTTGCTCCACCCCAAGCTTCTAATGAGAAATAACCTACTTTATCCATATCTTCTATAATTGGAACCATATCTGCAGTTCTCATTCGAGTAGCAATTAATGATTGATGTGCATCTCTTAATGCAGTTTCTATTATTTTCACTTTTGCCATTTAGACACCTTCTTTGTTTTATTCAAGATTAAATTTATATGTAAGTGTTTTTATGCTTAAACTTATTATGGCAGTATAATTAATTAATTTGAGTACCTACGATATTACATTGAATTAGTTAAATGTTATTTCATAATATATTCAAAAACTATTTTCGTATAATACTCCTATAATCAAAAATATAAATAAATTTTCCATAACTTTTTTATTCTGTTTTTTATTTTTGTTTAAAGTAATATACTTAATTTACTATTATTATGAATGAAAAATTTGAATATATCTTAATAATAACTATAAAATTTTTAAAAAAAAAGAATTTAATAAGAAAAATAGTATAAATAGATTCACATCTAAATATCTATTTTAATCTTTTACCTGTAACAGGTTTTTTGTTTTGCCAACTGTATCTTCTTAATCTTTTAGATCTTCCAAATCCACAAGATGCACAGTATTTTTTTGTTGGATTGTAAGCATTTCTACCACATCTTCTACATCTGATATGGTTTTTCTTATTACGTTTTCCGAATGATGGTGTTCCTTTCAATTTCACAACCTCCTAGTAATATGTAAATAATAAATAAATATAAAACCTTTTTTTAAAAAAAGGTAAAAATAGAGAATAAAATTAAATTTTATTCCTTCTATAAGATATACACCTCGTATATCAATACCTTAAATGTATAAATAGTAAATTTCAGGTATATTTTTCTAATAAGGACGATTAATATTAATAGATTTGAAAACTACTAATGTCCTTTAAATAATTATCCTGGTGATATGTATACTATGTTATCTCCACGAACTAAAACAACGCCTAATCTACAGATAGATTCACCATCTTTTATTTCTTCAGCATCGTTTAGTACTAAATTCATATGCATGTCAAAACTTTGTAGAGCTCCTCTAAATTCTTTTCCACCTTTAAGTTTAATTAGAACTTGGGAATTTAAAGCTTGACCTAATGCATCTAATGGTCTAGATGTATTGTTATTATTTTTTTGATCATTCACTATTAATCACCTTATCAATAATATTAATTTATTTGTTCAGAATTATATTTAAATGTATCTATAATCCTAACTTTAATAAGTATTTATTCCTATTCTATTATTATATTTAATTTAGATATATGATATAAGTTTCTATTAAGTTCTATTATATTAATTTTTATAAAAAGGCCATTTAATAGATAATCATATATACAAATAGTAAATAGAATATTTTACTATAAATAAAAATCAAATAATTACTATAAATCAAATAATTAATAGTCAGTATAGCTAAAACTTCATTTTAGATTAATAAAATTTTATAATTCTAAAAATAGAGAGTAAAAAACTGTATATGACATTTTATTAACTTTTAAAAAGAATAGAAATATAAATTATTTAGACTAATAAACAATTGCAAAAAAACAAAAATAATTATATAAAAAAAATCATAATCTAATCTTAAAGGTGGATTGAGAAATTGAAAATTAAAAAAAGAAATTTCTTGAAAAATAAAAAAATTAAAGAGATTAAAGAAGAACTAGGAAATTACAGTATAATCATTCCTAAAAAAGCAAAGGTAGAATTATTAAAAATAGAAGATTTACCAAATATTCTTTTAATAAATGGAGAACCACTTTTAATGCAGACAGAAAATAAAATAATACCAACACTTAAAGCTGTTCTATCATTAGAAATTACAGAAAAATATGCTACAGTAGATATGGGTGCTATAAATTTTGTTATTAAAGGTGCAGATATTATGTCACCAGGTATTGTTGATGCAGATAAAACAATAGTTGCTGGTGAAACTATAGTTATTATTGAAGAAACACATAAAAAACCAATTGCTATTGGAACTAGTTTAATTTCTGGTGAAGAAATGATTGAAAATAGTAAAGGTAAAGCTATTGAAAATTTACATTATGTTGGAGATACTATTTGGGACTTAAAAATATAGGAGTTAAAAATAGAATGTCTTCAAATAATATTAAATTAAAATATGATTCAGGAAATATATTATCTAAAGATGTACATAGTATAGGAATCATTGCATTAGGTTCACATAGAGAAAATCATGGTGCTGCTCTTCCTATTGATACTGATTCAAAGATAGCTGCAAATGTTGCATTAAATGTAGCTACTAAGACTGGTGCCACTTTTCTAGGTATTTTTTATGGAGCTACTGAATATGATTATATTAAACATGGCCATCATTTAAAAAAAGATGATCTTGTAAATAAACAAATAATACCACAACTAATTAATATAAAAAAGCAATTAAATATTAAGTCTGTAATTATAGTAAATGGACATGGTGGTAACAATCTTATTATAGAGGATATTGATAAAATATCCAAAAAAACAGAACTAAAAATTATATTCAACAATTCAATTATTGAAAGTGAAGGTCCTCATGCATGTACTGGTGAATTATCAATGGGTGCTGTGTTAGGTATTACTGATATGACTTCTCTTAAAGAACATGAAAATTTTATTAAACACCCTGAAGTTGGAATGGTTGGCCTAAAAGAAGCAAGAGATAATGAGCCAATAATAAATAAAGAAGCCCTAACTATTGAAAAAGAAGGTTTTGAAGTTAACATGATACTTGGACAAGATATGCTAGAAAATGCTCAAAAAGAAATAATTAATGAGGTTAAAAAATTATTATAATCTAATTTCTTCCCTCTATTTTTTTAATTAAATTCCTACAATTATTACTTAAATTCTTATTATTAAATGCAAGACTTATTCTAGATATTGCTTCTAATGTTCTAATTACCTGATCAAGCCAACTGAAAATATCTCCAGGATAGATATGTACATCATAATTTGTCATGAAATACTTACTAATATGATTTGGATCCCACCCATGTAATCTTTGTCTTATTATCTTATCAGAAATATTTACTTCCAGACAATTACAAAAAGGTTTTTCTTGACAATTACATGATAAAAAGTCAATTTGTAGTGAAATTAACTTATCTGTATATTGTGGATCTATTTTTGCAATAACATCCCCCGTTGTTATAATATCTCTTGTTGAATCTGCAAATAGTCTTGAACTTACATTTGTTTTTAAAGCAGATGAAAGTCTGTTAATCAATCGACTACTAAGATATGCACTGTCAAATGGTTCTAATTTTTCAACAGTTACGAGTGGATCTTGTTTTAAATGTTTTTTAATATATTCTGCCTTATATATTTTTAAAAAGGATAAAGATACTGCTCTTCCATACTTTGTAGCCATATACATATTTTTTTTACCATTAATATTTTTAATTAATTTCTTATCATACAATACATCCATAACTTCATCAAAAAGTATAGGTGTTTCTAGTTTATCATATTTATCTTTGAGATTTTGTGTATTTGCATTTCTTATTGCACTAATATCTGCAAGTACCTGTTCATAAACATCATCTTCACTATACTCCACATTTATATTATCCACATCACTATCTAATAATTCAATTGCAACTTGTTCTTCTGAATCTCCATTATATTCCTTTCCAAGTTCTGGAAGTAAATATACCCTACCAATATCATGAAATGATGGTCTTCCAGCACGACCCAACATCTGTGAAAATTCATTGTTTGTTAACCATTTATTTCCCATTCTAAGTGTTTCAAACAAGACCTGCGAAGCTGGAAAATCCACCCCTGCAGCTAATGCTGCTGTAGTTACAACGGTTGATATTTGTTGATTTGCAAATTCCTTTTCTATCTTTAATTTTTTAGAATAGGAAAGACCTGCATGGTATGCTGCTGTTGTAAGTCCTTTTTTTGATATTTGTTGTGCAATTTGGTGTGTTTTACGTCGTGAATTTGTAAAGACTATTGTTTGACCCTTATAACCCTTAGATGATTTTGAATCAAATTCCTTCTTAGATAATCTGGCAAGTAGATCTTTTTTCTCATATTCACTTTTTGCAAAGATCAAATGACGTTCCAATGGAACTGGTCTTTCCTTATATTCAACAAGTTTCATTTTAAAATCATTTGCTACTTGTTTCGAATTTTTAACTGTTGCTGATAATCCTATTAACTGTGCTTTAGGAAAGATTGTCATTAATCTTTGAACTAAGCCATTTAGTCTTGGACCTCTTTCTTGTTCATCAAGCATGTGAATTTCATCAATAACAACAGTGCCAATATTTTTTAGTTCATTATAATTTCCAGAACGTAAAATAAAATCTAATCCTTCATATGTTGCAACGATTATATCTGCATTTTTCACAGATTTATTTGCTATTGTAAGTTCTCCTTTAGCTTTCACACGATTAGAACCTACTTTAATTGCAACATTTAACCCTAATGGTTTGTATTGTTTTTTAAAATCCCTATATTTTTGGTTAGCTAATGCTACAAGAGGTGTTAGATATATTAATTTTTTGTGATTCAATGCCTTTGGAATTCCTGCTAATTCTCCAACCAATGTTTTTCCTGAAGCAGTTGCAGATACTATGAGTAAATTTTCATTCTTAAGAAGTCCTGCTTTAAGAGCTAATATTTGTACAGGTAATAAATATTTTACTTTTTTAGCAAGAATATTTTTAAATGATTTTGGAATATTTAATTTTTTAACACTTATCTTTGGATATTTTGCTTTTTTTACATTGATTTTATCATAAATTGTTAAATTATCATGTTTAATAGGATTAAAATGAGGATCAAAAATCTGTAAAATTTTTTCTAAATCATGTGTCTTCTTAAGTAATTTCCTAAAACTTGGATATGACACATCAGAATATCCTTTTAAATGCATCACATGTTTAATTTCCTTTTCAGCACAATGTTTACAAATATATTCCCCATATAATTTGTATGAAGCTGATTTTTTTAGTATTGTTATGTTACCTTCAAATGTACAATGTCTACATATATGTGTTAGTTTATATGGAATATTAAGTGAATTTAACATTGATTCTATTTCTTCATCTTCAGTAGCAAGTAGTACATTCTGTTTTCTTAATGTTCTAATAACATCCTTTGGTGATTTTAATGTTTCAACATTATCTTGTTTTATAATAAATCGTTGAGGTCTTATTTTGCCATTGTCTTCATGTAACTTAAAATAACTATAAAATAATGGTTTTCGTTGATTATTAAGGGCACCCTTTGCTGAACCTATAGGATATAATTCAATTATTTTTTTATTACGTCTTAGTATTATCATGTTATCAAAAAAATTTTTTTACTTATAAAACATTTTTTTTCTTTCAGTTATATCTATACTATATATTTCTTAATTCTATAATATTTTTATTTAGAAAAATAAAATATCATATTTAAATAAATGTTTTAACATAGCCATATATACAAGAAAATAGAGTAAGTTAAAAAACAAAAATTCTAAAATAAAGGTGTGAAATTATATGTATAATATGGGAGCATCAACAAAACCAGGATATGATATTGCTAATAAAAGTAGAGAAATTATTAAATCATTAATTGATGATGAAACTAAGAATTTAACATATGAGGAACGAGACATAGTTGAACGTGTTGTACATTCTACAGCAGACCCAGAATATGCCAAACTTGTTAAAATATCACCCACATTTGTAGAAACTGCACTTGATTGTTTTGATAAAAAAGAAGATATTCTTACAGACATAAATATGGTTAAATCAGGAATTACAAGGTATGATGGTAGAGTAATGTGTTATATCCGTGATGAAAGAGCAATTAAATTGGCTAAAAAAGAAGAAATTACTCGTTCAGCAGCTGCTATGAGAATTGCAGCTGAAGATGGATTTAAAGGAGTAGTTGCAATAGGAAACGCTCCAACAGCATTGTTTGAAGTAATGGAATTAGTTGAAGAAGGTCAAATGGATGCACGTGCAGTTGCAGGGGTACCTGTAGGATTTGTAGGTGCAGCTGATTCTAAAGAAGCATTATCCAAAACAAATATACCTTATGCAATTACAACAGGACCTAAAGGTGGAACACCAATTGCAGTTGCAATTATTAATTCATTATTAAATATTAAAAAATAAAAGAGGAGACAATAAATGAAACTTGATAAATCAAAAGAATTATTTGATGAAGCTGTAAATTACCTTCCCGGAGGAGTTAATTCACCAGTACGAGCATACAAACCTTATCCTTTCTTTGCTAAAAGTGCTAAAGGTTCAAAAATATATGATGTTGATGGAAATGAATATATAGATTATTGTTTAGGATATGGACCCTTACTTTTTGGTCATGCAAATGAACATATTATTGAAAAATCCATTGAACAATTAAAATTAGGTACAGATTATGGAGTACCTTCAGAAAAAGAAGTTCAACTAGCAAAAGAAGTAATCAAAAGAGTGCCATGTGCACAAATGGTTCGATTTACAAATTCTGGAACTGAAGCTACAATGAGTGCTATTAGATTAGCACGTGGAATTACAAAAAGAGACAAAATAATCAAATTCGAAGGAGCATACCATGGAGCTCATGACGCTGTACTAGTCAAATCAGGATCAGGAGCTGCAGGACTACCCGATTCTCCGGGAATACCTACAGATACAACAAAAAATACTATGCTCGTAGAATTCAATGATGAAGAAGCCCTAAAAAAACTTATTAATGAAAATAAAGATGAAATTGCATGTATTATTGTTGAACCTGTTATGGGAAATATTGGATGTGTTCCACCTAAAGAAGGTTACCTTGATTTTTTACGTGAAATTACATTAGAAAATGGAATTTTATTAATTATTGATGAAGTTATCACAGGTTTCAGAATAAGTAAAGGTGGTGCACAAGAATATTATAATGTTATCCCTGACTTAGCTACATTTGGTAAAATTGTAGGTGGAGGATTCCCTATTGGAGCTATTGCAGGAAAAAAAGAATATATGGAACAATTTACTCCTAGTGGAAAAATATATCAAGCTGGTACATTTAGTGGAAATCCAATGTCCATTAATGGAGGATTAGCTGCATTTGAAGTTTTAGATGATAATAGTTATAAACAGTTACATAAAAGTGGAGAATATTTCAGAAATGGAATTGTAGACATACTAGATAAATTAAATATTAACTTCCATGTAAATGGTGTTGAATCTATGACACAAATATACTTCACTGAAAATGAGGTATATGATTATAAAACAGCACAAACATCTGATACAGAAAACTTCTTAAAATACTTCCACCTACTTCTTGAAAATGGAGTGTTTATTGCTCCATCACAGTATGAATGTGGTTTTATATCAACATCACATAGTAGAGATGACTTAGATAAAACCTTAAATGCAATTGAAATTGCTCTAACAAAATTATATAAATAAACTCCTCTTCTTTTTTTACTTTTTTTATATTAGAACTTCTTTTAAAAAAAAATAATTACTTATCCTTAAATTTAATAATATATTCATATAAAATTATTAATACTAAAAAAAAATATTAGGTTATTAAGTATGAAAATTGCAATTGGACTTGGAGAAAATAAAAATGTTTTAGAAGCAGTGAAACAATTTCCATATGATATAAAAATAGCAAGGACAAATGAAGAATTACTGAATTATTTAAATAATCCAGAAATAGATGGTGTTATAAGAGGATCACTTGAATCAAACATTATCATGGATCTTAAAAAGAAGTATCCCCATATATTTAGAGCTTCCATACTTGAAAAAGATGGACATAAATTCATGTTAACACCTGTTGGTATTGATGAATGTGATACTATAAAAGCTAAAAAAACAATAATACGTGAATGTTCTAGAATTATCAAACAAACTGGACACACTCCAAAAATAGCATTGATTTCTGGTGGAAGAAAACAAGATAAGGGTAGAAGTCCCAAAATAGATCATAGTATTGATGAATGTGAACAAATAGTTCAAGATTTAAAAGATGAATGTAATATAAAACATTACTATATTCTAATTGAAGAAGCAATAAAAGACCATGCAAATGTAATAATTGCACCTGATGGAATAAGTGGAAATATTATTTTCAGAAGCTTAGTCTTAGTAGCTGGAATAAAAAGTTATGGTGCTCTTACATTGAAACAAGAAAAATTATTCATAGATACTTCTCGTTCACAAACTACTGAAGGTTATGTTAATGCAATAACTCTACTGACAAATATTATTAAAACTAAAAATAAGTGAAAAAAGTTATTATTTTATGTAAGAATAAACAAATAAATAGTATAAATAAAAAATTGAAGAAGAATCTACTATGATATTATTACAACCCTTATACTCATTATATGAATGGTATATTACAAGAAACCTTGAAGCAGATAAGATGCCAAACCATGTTGCAATAATAATGGATGGTAATAGACGTTACTCTAAAATTCAAGGAAATATGGATCCAATAGAAGGTCATAAAAAGGGAGTGGATACACTAGAAAATGTTATTGAATGGTGTATTGATTTAGGTATTAATATTGTAACAGTCTATGCATTTTCAACTGAGAACTTCAATAGAGATAAAAAGGAAGTAGAGGGTTTAATGGATTTATTTGTTCAAAGTTTTTTAAATATTAGTACAAATAAGAAAATTCATAAAAATAAGATACGATTAAATGCTGTTGGTAAATTAGAATTGTTTCCAAAAAAAGTTAGAGATGCAATTGACACTGCAGAAGAAGCTACAAAAGATTATAATGAAAGAATGATTAATATTGCAATGGGTTATGATGGAAGAGTAGAAATTGTAGATGCATTTAAGAAGATTGCAAGAGAAGTTCAAAAGGGTAATATTGAACCTGATGAAATAAATGAAAAAATGATTAATGATAATTTATATACAGCAGGACTTGAAGATCCAAATCTAGTAATACGTACTAGTGGAGAAGAAAGATTAAGTGGATTCCTATTATGGCAATCTTCCTACTCCGAATTATATTTTACAGATAGTCTTTGGCCACAACTAAGAAAAGTAGATTTTCTACGCGCAATAAGATCATATACACAAAGACAAAGAAGATTTGGAAGATAACTAGATAAAAGAAGGATAAATATGATAGATACACATTGTCATTTAAGTTTTGAAGAATTTGATAATAAAAGAGAAGAAATTATAGAAAATACTAGAAAAGAATTTAAATATATTGTTGACTCTGGTGCTAGTTATAAGGGTAATATTAGATCATTAAAAGTAGCATCACAATACAATGGTTTTATAAAAACCACTATGGGTTACCATCCAGAGTATGCAGGAAATGATAATAAAGAAACTATTAATAAAACTTTGAAACAAATTAGTGATAATATAGATAATATTCAAGCTATTGGCGAAATTGGACTTGATTTCTCAGTAAAAAGATCCGAAAATGAATTAAAAAGACAACATACTGTTTTTGAAAAATTATTAGATATGGCAACTGAATATGATATGCCTATTGTTTTACATGTACGTGATGCTGAAGCTCATGCTCTTAATATTGTAAAAAAATATACTGAAATTCCAGATGTTATATTTCATTGTTTTAGTGGAAGTAAAGAAACTGCAATGGAAGCTGTTGATTATGGATATTATATTTCTTTTGCTACAAATACCCTTTTTTCAAAAAGACATAAAAAAAATATGAAAAAGGTTCCCCTTGAAAACATGCTTACTGAAACAGATAGTCCCTATCTTTCCCCTGTGAAGGGTGAATATAATCAACCACTGAATATAAGAAAGACTATTGAAAGAATTGCAAGAACAAAAAAGATTGATTTTGAAGAAATAGAAAAAGAAACTGAGAAAAATGCAATAGATGTATATAACCTGTAGGAGATTGTATTTATGGATGATATGTTAAAAATGTATATTGAAAAAAGAAGAGAATATGAATCTAAAATAAAAAAGGATTTATTAGATATTGAGAAATCTGTTACTGGATTTGTTGAAGTCGATGATTATTTTAGTATTAAGGATAAAGAGGAGTTAATTACTTTTAAAATCATTGAAATTAATAACATGAAACATGTTACAATAACCACAGCCAATACTCCTGAAACCATTCTTAGTAATTTAAGTATTGTTGATAATCCTGACTTAATTTTATGGGTTATTCAAAATGATAGTCTTATTAAACAAGGTTTTAAAGAAGTTTTAATAAATGCTGTTCGTAATGGTGAAAATATAGTAAATACTTTAAGAGAATTAAAAGTTAATTACAAGTGAGTTTATATGAAGCCATATGTATTATTAAATTCAGCCATGACAGTTGATGGTAAGATTGCAACCAACAACAGTTCAATGAAAATATCTGGTAAGAATGATTTAATTAGAGTACATACTTTACGAAAAGAGTATGATGGTATCATGGTTGGCATAAATACTGTTTTAATTGATAATCCTAAATTAACAATTCATAAAATTAATTGTAAAAAATCAGAAAATCCTACAAGAATCATTGTTGATAGTAGTGCTAGAATTCCATTAGATTCAAAAGTTTTAAATGATGATGCTAAAACAATTGTTATTGTATCATCTAAGGCCAATAAAGCTAGTGTTGAATTATTAAAAGAAAAATGTAATGTTATTATATGTGGTTCAAAACAAGTTAATTTAAAATTAGCATTAGATAAGTTATATTCCCTTGGAATAAAGAGTATTCTCCTAGAAGGTGGTTCAACACTTAACTTTTCAATGTTTAAAGAGAAACTTATCGATGAAGTTTCTATTTGTATTGGTTCTAAAATTTTAGGAGGATATGATTCAAAGACCTTTGTTGATGGTGAAGGTTTTGATAAGAATGATTGTATTAATTTAAAAATAAAAAAAGTAGAAAAAATAGATGATGATATTTTATTAAAATATGATGTTATCTATTAAATTTTTTTTAAATTAATCCATGTTTTTTAAGTATTTTTTCAGGATTATCTTTTAATATTTTTGGAATTTCATCTTCAGGTATTTCTGCACCTCTTGCAATACGTTCTGCTAATTCATATGTTATTAAATCATCAGGTGAATGTGTATCTGTATCTAAAACAAGGTTTGCTCCCATATCTAGTCCTAATTTTGCCACATGCCCATTACCTAAACAATGTCCTTTTCTTGCACTGATTTCTAATGATACATCATTATCAATTGCAATTTCCACTTCTTCAGGTGTTATAAGTCCAGGATGTCCAATTATATCTACTTCTGGTGATTCTGCTGCTTTTCTATTTGTTCCTGGTCTTACTGGTTCAACTATTGTTTCACCATGCACTACCACTATTTCTGCACCGTATTTTCTTGCTTTGTTTGCTAATTTATCTATTACTTCTATTGGCGTATGTGTTATTTCTACTCCCGGTATTATGTTAATATCCCAATTATCACGTATATCATTTACTGCTTCAGATATTTTTGAAGCTACTTCTATATTTGATGCATCGACATGATCTGTTATTGCTAATGCTTTATGTCCCAGCACATCTGCTCTTCTTGCAAGTTCTGATGGTAATAATTCACCATCACTAAAAATACTATGTGTATGTAGGTCTATTCTTTTATTTTCTGACATAGATATTATTCTCCAAATATTGTTATGATTAAATTAAATTTATTATATAATTATTTTTATTTTTTATATAATTTTATTTATGAATATGAAATGATATAAATAATATCATGAAAAATGAACTTAGTGTATTTGTACCTTCACATATAACAGGTTTTTTTGAAATTATTCAAAATAGTAATCCCCTTCTTAAAGGCTCAAAAGGTGCAGGTATTACCCTTGATGAAGGTGTAGTTACAAATACGAAAATTAAAGATGGAAATGGGAATATAATTATAAATGTTAATAATAAAGAAGATTCTCTTAACACAATAAGTAAAAAGACTGTTAAGATTATTTTAGATAGATATAATGTTAATATTCAAGATTATGATATTTATATTAATCATGATAGTAAATTACCTATCGGTGCTGGTTTTGGAACAAGTGCTGCATTTGCATTGGGTATTAGTTTTACATTACCTAAGTTAATGGGAATTAATATTAGTTTCAAAGAAGCAGGAGAAATTGCTCATCTTGCTGAAATTTCACAATCAAGTGGTTTGGGTGATGTTATATCTGAAATGTTTGGTGGTTGTGTTATTAGATTAAATGAAGGTTCACCAGTAAAAGGTATAATTGATAAAATTCCAATAACTAAACCTATATATGTTATTACTAAAACTATTGGTTTATTAGAAACTAAGGATATAATTGAAAATCCTATTCATCAAAAGCATATAAATCAAAGTGGTAGTATTTTACTTAATAGATTAATAAATAATCCAAGTATTTCTAATTTCATGAAATTATCAAGAAAGTTTGCAAATGACACACAATTAATTTCTAAAGAAATAGCAGAAATAATAAACATTCTAGATGAAGAAACACTGGGTGCCTCTATGGCTATGCTTGGAAATACAGCTTTTGCACTATCATACAGTCCTGATACAACGATAGATAATCCAATTATAACAAAAATAAATACTAAAGGAATTGAATATAAGTAATAAAAATAGATTCTATATAAAAAAAAAGTTTTATAGAAGAAAAAGAATATGAAGATTAAACTTTTTTAACATCTTCAATACAATAAATTATTCCTTTATCTTCTAATCTTGAAGTTACTCTATTTGTCATTTTACCTACTGTAAATACAAGTACACGTAAACCTTTTTCTGCAGCACTACAAGTTGCCTCAGCAGTAGCAAATTCAAAATCTGGATAAACATTTAAATGATTTGTAATAGCCCTTGCACTTGTTCCTAAAACACCTATTCTATCAAAATCTTGTGCATAAATTTCATTTATTTTTTCCATATCACATGCTCTAGATCCACCTTCAGCAATAGGAGGTATTTTTACTATAACAACATCTTTAGGAACTAAATCTATTTCTCCACCAAGATTTATAAGAGTTACATCTTCACCTTCTAAAGCATCATTAAATACTTCTGCATATGCTCCTGATTTATCTTCAGTATCAGCATATAAAATACCATCTTCCATATTTAACCATACTTGTTCACCTTGATGTAAATCTTCAGCAGCAATTGCAGGCCAAATAGATTTATATCCATTCATTGTTGTTAAAACCATATCTGAATAAGATTTAAGATTTATTGCTTCAGTTTTTACCTTATCTATACCATATTTGGTTATTTTATATCTGAAATTTGAGCTTCCTGTTTCAACATAACCCTCTTTAACTAAAGATTTAATATTTTCAGAAACAGCCTGTACAGTTATTCCTAATTCATCAGCAATATCCTTTTGTTTAAGATGAGGTTCCTGCTGTGCAATTTTTGCAAGAATTTGGAATTTTGTGAATTCACCCTTATTTTTAAATATTCTCATATGTGATACCTCTTAATAGTTATTCTATTAAAAATCAATGAAATTTTAATATTATATATTAATATATAAAAATTACTTTATTTAAATCTTTATAAAAAAAACCATTGAATAAAAAATTAATATATTATGTGGTTTGAATAATATGAAACTAAAATTCTTAAAGAAAGAAAAAAAATGAAATAATTAATTAAAATTAACAGAATTATTTAATAATTCCAAAAATTGGTCTATATTATCCTCTGGAATATATGCACCACATGCAACACTATGTCCTCCACCAGAACCACCACATTTCTGAGAAATATCCCTTACAAGATTACCATAATGTACACCATCATAACCAAGTAATCTAGAACAACGAAGTGATACTTTATATCCTGGTGTATCTGAATCAATATGTGTATAACCAACTATAGGTTTTTGCCAATCATAATTATTTAATAACATTCCTGCAATCGTTCCAACAACACTCGCCTTAACATCATCCCCATTAAAATACTGAATATTATCCATTATTTCAACAGAATTATTCTCTTGAATTTTTGTTAAACTCTGAGCAAGATATTGTTTATGTTCTTTAACAAGAGCTTCTAACTCCACATGTCTTTGAGCTCTATGTCCTTTAATAACATCCATTCCCAATTCATAATTATTGTTTCTTCCACAAGCATTGATAACAGTACTATACTCACTTGCATCTTTAAAAGGAGTGTAATCTTCCTCAAAAGTAAATTCATATGTTTCTCCAGAAATTAATTTAGGAATATATTTAACATATCTATCAGGAACTTCTCTTGTCATCATTTTCAATAATTCACCAAATAATTTAGATTTTTCATCCATACTTAAATCACAAAGATATCTTACAGAACCTAAATCATTTTTAACAGGAATTCCCAAGTTTTCCAAGAAATAAACACATTCATTACGATTATTTGTTAGAGGTAGATGAATATCACCAAAGTAGGATAAAGCTACAAATAATGGTCTAGTATGTCTACCATACAATAATAAATCATTTGTATAATCAACACAACCCACTTCCTTTCCATCATTTAAAATTTCAGTATTAAGACCCCTTAGTCGTCCTGTCATACTATTTTGCATATCTCCAACTGCACTTAAAATACCCATCCAACTTAAATCATAAAAATGAAATGATTTAGCAAGTAGATATGATAAACCTCCACCAGAAATTGTATATGATCCATCTAATCCATAATAGTTTGGATTAATTTCAATTAAATTACCCTTTAGTTTTGTACCTAATTTACGTATAGGTGGATGATGATCAAGTACAATTACTGATTTATTTGAATTATCACAGATATTAGATACGTTTTGACCTGCACCTAAATCTGATATTATAGTTAAATCTGTGTCAGTAGTTAAATTTTCTACTTCATTAATATCTACAAAGTTAACACTATGATCTATCTCAAGTTTATCAAAAATAGATGATAAAATACTACCTGCTGTTATACCATCACAATCTGTGTGTGTAAATACTGTAATATCCTCAGCATCTAAAATTTTATCTTTTGCCTTACTAAATAATAAGTCCATATGTTTTCTTGAATCAACAATATTAGAAGAACTATCTCCAACTTCACTCATTTAAAAACTCCATAAAAATTATTAAAAAAAGATTAGAAGATGAATATTTAATTGTTACGTGAATTCTTAATATTTTTAGCAATAGCACGTAATAATTCTAATTTAGTCATATCTTCTTGTTCTACAACAACTCTTCCAGATTTTTCCCACCAAGAACCTGGATAAGATTTATTATGTTCAACAACATATTGTATTTTTAATTTTTTTAGACTCTGACTAATTTCACGTATTTTAGGTTCTTCCACTGATTCTTCAAGGGATAATTTTCTACCTTCACCCCTTGAATGTTCTGAATTTATATATGTTGGCCAAATTATTGTTTTCATATGAATCTCCCTAATTAAATATTTTGTAAAATTGCTTCAACCATGTCTTTAACAGTATATCTACTAGGTTCAATAGTACAAATACCATATTCTGATAATGCTTTAGCAGTGATTGGACCAATTGATGCTACAACAACCCTATTTTTCAATGCCAATATAAGTTCATCTAATCTACTAGGTTGACTATTTTTATATACTTCCATAAGATTTTTTACTGTTAGAGGACTTGTAAATGTTATAATATCTACAAGACCATCTATTATATCATTACATAATTCAATAATCTTAGTTGTATCATGAGGAATACCTGATGTGTATGCTTCTGCAATTAATACAGATGCACCATAATCTTCTAAACCTTTAGGTAAAACTTCACGAGCACTTAAAGTTCTTGGAAGTGCTACATTCTTATTTTTTAAATTTATTGATTTGAATGATTCTAATAATCCTTCAGCAGTGAAATCTTTTGGTATTAAATCTGGCTTAAATCCATATTTTAACAATTCTTCTTCTGTTTTAACACCAATTACTGCTATTTTAGAAGGAATAATATCTAACTTACATAGTTTAAAAAAGGATTTAACACCAGCAGGTGATGTAAATACAATCCAATCAAAAGTCTCAATATTTTCTATGATATATACCAATTCCTTAGATTCTACCAATTGTAATTCAAGTGTAGGTACTATTATTGGTTTTCCACCTTTTTTAAGAATCATATCAGATAATGTTTGAGATCTTTCAATAGGACGTGTAATTACAACATTTTTATTGTTAAAATTATTACCAGACATTATTCAAGTTTACTCCTTAATTCTTCACATTTATTATAGATATTTACAACATCCCCAATAATTATTAATGCAGGAGGTCGAATATCTTTTTCCGATATATCGGCCAATGTTCCAGTAACTATTCTTTGATCAGGTAGAGTACCTTTTTCTATTGCACAAACTGGCGTGTCTGGAGATCTATATTTAAGTATTTTTGGAATGTATTTTTTAAGTAATCCAACACCCATAAATACTACTATAGTATCTGCAGTATAATCCCAATTTACTTGTTTTTCACTTTTTTCAGGATCTTCATGACCTGTTACTAATGTAAGACTTGTTGCAACAGCCCTATGAGTTAATGGTAAACCTATAGATGTAGCTGCGCCTATACCTGAATTTATTCCTGGAACAAATTCTACATTAATCCCTTCTTCAAGTAATGCAAGTTCTTCTTCACCACCACGTCCAAATATAAATGGATCTCCACCTTTTAAACGTACAACAGTTTCATGTTTTTTTCCTTGATCAATCAATAATTGATTAATTTCTGGTTGTTTTCTATAATGTTCTCCAGCTCTTTTTCCAACATATATTAATTCAACATCGTCTGGAGCATAACTTAGTAATTCATCATTAGCTAAGCTATCATATAATATAACATCTGCTTTTTTTAATAGTTTTATTGCTTTAAGTGTTATTAGATCAGGATCTCCTGGACCTGCTCCTAACATATATACTGTCATTAAAATCACTCCAATGTTTTAATTTTTATTCTATAGTAGTATTATTTATACAAATACTACAATATTAAAATATTCATTATAAAAAAAAGTGAATTTATTTTAAAAAAAAATATAAAAAAAATAGAATTAATTAGTCAAGAAAACTTTTAAAGAATTTTAATCCATCTTCTGAACGTAATAATTTTTCAACAGCCCTTTCAGGATGAGGCATTACAGCAACAACATTACCATCAACATTACATACTCCAGTTATATTATCAAGAGAACCATTAGGATTACCATCTTCAAATGTTAAAACTATCTGATTGTTATCATATAATGTTTCAAGATTATCTGTATAATATCTACCTTCCTTATGTGCTATTGGTAAATCAATAACTTCATTTTTCTTATATAACTTTGTAAATGGTGTTCTTGTAGTATTTACTTTAAGTTTTTTACTTTTACATATGAATTTTGCATTCTCATTTTCAATAAAAACTCCTGGAACTAAATCAATTTCACCAAGAATCTGTGCACCATTACATATTCCAAGAACAGGATTTTCTTTTTTAGCAAAATCTTTTATTGCATCAATAATTGGAGTAATACCTGCAATGGAACCTGCACGTAAATAATCCCCATATGAAAATCCACCAGGTATTATTACAACATCCATCTGTGATAAGTCAGTTTCATTCCAATATATGTAATGTGAATTAGCACCTACTAAATTAACTGCATATTCTATATCTCTATCACAGTTTGTTCCTGGAAATCTAATTATACCAACATTAACATCAGCTACATCTGTCACTATTATTCCTCACTAATAGTTATTTCATAATCATGTATCACTGGATTACATAATAATTTTTGACACATTTGATCAACTTGTTCTGAAGCAACTTCCTTATTTTCAGCATCAATTGTAAATTTAATAATATTAAGTGTTTGTGTATTTTTAACTTCATAATCTAATAAAGCTAATGCTTTTTCAATAGTTGATGCTTCTGGACTTAGCATACCTTTTTTTAAACTTATTTTTACTTCCACATCAAAATTCATATTATAATTTCTCCTTGACTATTTATTTTTTTATATTATGAAAAATTAATCTTCAAATTTTTCTACGTTCCATTTTTCTTTTTCTTCAGTTGTTAATACTAAATCAACTACTTTATGATAAGCATCAACTACTCCTTCTTCACCTTTTCTAAAGATATCTTTATCGAAGTTGTCTAATGTTTCACTATCCCATAATCTAGTTGTATCTGGACTTATTTCATCACCCAATACTATGTTTCCCTCAGTATCTAATCCGAATTCAATTTTAAAGTCTACAAGAATTAATCCTTTTTCTTTTAAGAACTTAGATAATACTTTGTTAATAACATGTGTTATTTCACGTATTTTATCTAATTGTTCCTGTGAAGCTATTTTTAAAGCAGTGATAATACTATCATTTAACATTGGATCATGATATACATCATTTTTATAGTCAAATTGAATAATTGGAGGATTTAATTCTTGATTTCTATGAAATGGATATTTTCTAAGAAGACTACCTGTAGCAATATTACGACAGATTACTTCTAGAGGAATCATATCTAGGGATTTTGTTAACATTTCATTTGGTTCTACTAATCTTATAAATTGGGTTTTTATTCCACGTTCTTCTAATATTTGGAATAGTTTAGCAGATATCAATGCATTATATTCCCCTTTTTTTGATAAGGTATCTTTTCTACCACCATCAAGAGCAGTGATATCATCCCTAAACTTAATTATTACTTCATTTTCATTTTCAGTTTTATAAACATCTTTTGCTTTACCAGTATAAAGTAATTCTTTTGTTATTTCACTCATATTTAATTCCACAATAATCTTATTTCAAAAGAATAATTCTATTAAATAATATTCTTTTTCTAAAATATAATAATATAATATATGTATAATGTTTATAATAAGTATTATAATATATGAATTAAATAAATTATATTATAATAATTTAATATAAATTAGTTTAATAACTTAATAAGTTAATGAAATAATAAGTTCCAGGTGATTAAATAATGTGTGGAATAGTTGGATGTGTTTTAGATAAAAAAGCTGCTCCTATTATTATTGATTCAATTAAAAAACTTGAATATAGAGGATATGATTCTGTAGGAATTGCTACAGTAACTGATTCAATAAATGTTAAAAAAGGCAGTGGAAAAATTAAAGAAGTTGATGATGAAATCAAACTTAAGGATATTGATGGAAACATAGGTATTGCTCATGTCAGATGGGCTACACATGGAAATCCTACAAAAGAAAATGCACATCCACACTGTGATTGTAAAAATAAGATAAGCGTTGTACATAATGGTATAATTGAAAACTACAAAGAATTACGTCAAGAACTACTTAATGAAGGACATGTATTTAAATCAGAAACAGATACTGAAGTTATACCTCATTTAATTGAAAAATATATGGATGAAGGTCTAGACTTATTAAAATCAGTACAAAAAACTGTTAAAAGATTAATAGGATCTTATGCTTTAGCAGTACTTTCATCAGATGAACCTGATAGAATTATTGGAGCAAGAAATGAAAGTCCTTTGATTGTAGGAGTATCAGATCATGGAAACTACCTTGCATCTGATGTTCCTGCTATTTTAAATGAAACTAAGAAAGTAATTTATCTTGAAGATAAAGAAATTATTGTTCTTAAAAAAGATGATGTTACAATAATGGATCTTGACTTAAATGTTCTTGAAAAGAAAATCACCACCATAACATGGGATCCTGAAATGGCAGAAAAAGGTGGATATGAACACTTTATGATAAAAGAAATATATGAAGAACCACAAGTAATTAAGGACACATTATCTGAAGCAGAAAAGATAAAGGAAATCGTTAGTAAATTCAAGAATTTCAATAGAATCTGCTTTGTTGCATGTGGAACATCGTATCATGCTTCACTTATTGGAGAATATCTTATTGAATCCCAGATAGGAATTCCAACAGAAGTAATACTTGCTTCAGAATTTGAATACTTCCAAAAAACATTAGATAAACACACATTAGTAATATTCATAACACAATCAGGAGAAACTGCAGACACAATAAAAGCTCTGAAAATAGCTAAAAAGAAATCAGAGACTTTAGCTATTGTTAATGTAGTTGGAAGTTCCATTACACGTGAAGCAGATCATGTTATATATACAAGAGCAGGACCTGAAATTAGTGTAGCTGCTACTAAAACATACATTAGTCAATTAATATGTATTTACTTACTTGTAGCATATCTTGGTGAAAATGAAAAACTACTTGATAATTTATATAAAATATCAAGATTATCTGAGAAAATACTAAGTAGAGAAGAACAAATAAGAGAAATTGCTAAGAAATATAAGTTTGCACGCGACTTCTTCTATATTGGAAGAGGATTTAACTATCCCACAGCACTTGAAGGAGCATTAAAACTTAAAGAAATAACATATATTCATGGTGAAGGTTATCCTGCAGGTGAATTAAAACATGGCCCACTTGCATTAATAGAAGATAATATACCAGTAGTTGGAATATTACCTCCTGGACCTAGCTATAGAAAAACATACAATAATTTACAGGAAATTAAAGCTAGAGGAGCAGATATGATCATATTAGGTGCTAATAATGACACTCATCTTGATGATATTGAGGATAAATTATTATTTGATCCTGAAATTGATGAAGTATTATCACCATTATTATATATCATTGACTTGCAACTATTAGCATATTATATTAGTATTGAAAAGGGTATAGATCCTGATAAACCAAAAAATCTAGCTAAATCTGTAACAGTAGAATAAAAAAAATAATTACTATGAGAAGGTGATTCTGTGAATGACACTACAAAAGGTGAACTTGTTATAGTATTACTCATATCTCTTCTTGCAATAGGCTGTGGAACAGCTTGTGGAATTAATAATGTTGTTGAGAACATATGTGGTAATATTATACCATCATCTTTAACTGAAACAGAAGACATAATAGATGAAATAGAAAATAATAATGTATCATTACAAGTATCTAATGAATCAGTCAATAACATAGACTATGTTGGTAATGAAATTCATAAAGATAAATCTAAAATAAATGATAATAAAACTAGTACTGTTGATAATAATACTAATAATAAAAATGTAGATAAAAACAATACAAATACTCCCAATACAAACAACACAAAATCTATTGATACATCATCAAATAACAATCAAAGTATAAACAATACACATGAAGAAAATATTCCTAAACCACTAAAAACACTTAAAAAAACTGGAGAGAAATATTTTACTAATAACTCTAACTTAGTAACTAAAATCGAAGAATTAGTATAGTAATACTAATACTCCTCACCCTCTTTTATTAATCTATAATAAAAAAAACTTTTTCTGTTAATAAAAAAAATACAATTATCTAAAAAAAGGAAACAATAATATGTATACAACTAAAATAGAACCTAGAATCGGTGAAACAGACGGACTTAGACATATAAACAACACAGTTCTACCAATATGGTTTGAAAGAGCACGAAACAAAATATTTAAAATATTTGTTCCTAACTTTGAATTAACATATAAAAAATGGAATCTTATAATGGTACATTCTGAATTTAATTATTTAAAACAAATATATTATGGATATGATGTAGAAGTTAGAACTTATATTAGTAAGATTGGAAAAACATCATTCACCATTTTCCAAGAAGCTTGGCAAAATGGACAATTAAGAGCTAATGGTAAGTGTGTTTTAGTTTATTTTAATTTCATTAAAGAAGAAAGTGTAGTTATTCCCAAAGATATTCGTGAAAAACTAAAAGAACATTACATTACAGAAGAAGAGCTTGAAAAAAATAATAAAAATGAAATAAAAGAAAATATAAATAAAGTTGAGGAATTAGATTACTTTAACTTAGATAAATAAATCTAAGTATTCTTTTTTTACATTTGATTTCCCATAATAAAGTTAACAATATCCTCTGATGATGATCTGTTAACGATTGATAAGTATGGATCCTCTGATTTTTGGCGTATAACTAATATGTCCGAGATATTACCTTCCTGAATACTAATATCCTTTCCCAATATTTTAAATCCATTTATTGTTGCCATCTTTAAAACATCATGTGCAGTTATCTTATTTTTATATGAACCTCTTACTGCTTTTAAAGTATATTCCATTTCTCTAAACATATCTGGTTTATTGAACATTACATTATCTGTACCTAATGCAACATCAATTTGTTCTTCAACATATGCAGATACTGGAGGTACTCCTACAGATAACATTCCATTGGAACGTGGACATGCAATGATACATGGACTTGTTGAGCTAAGTAACGTAAGATCTTGCATTATTGGATATGTTACATGTACTAGATTTGTAAATCCTGCTCTTAAAGCACGTTCTACCTCTGTTTGATTTGTCATTTGAACAGATTGCTCTTGTAAATCATAGTATTCTGCTACATGAATCATGGCTAGTTTACCCTCTTGATTACATACTTCTGCTATCTGTAGCATTATTTCAGAATCAACATCCTCCACACCACTTAATCCTATCCCATCACAGTGTTGTAGTAACTCACGAGTAATTAATCTTGCTTCATTTGGTGTTGTTGTAGAATCATAGTATTTATCACTTCTTCCCAATATACATGCATTTATTGGAAGATCATATATTGCTTTTTTTAGAAGTTCTATACCCTTTATTCCACCTTCTCTAAAGTCTATAAATGTTGATATTCCAGAGTATAACATTTCTTTTGCTGTTTCATGCATTGATTCTACTATTTGGGAGTCACTTGCTTCATTTAATTTTTGATGTTTTAGTCCATTTGGTGGTTCTACTAGTTGCTTTATAGATAATCCATCACCCACATCCTTTACTATAGAGTCACCTATATGAATATGTGCATTTATAAAGGCAGGACATACTATACAATTTGTAGCATCAATTATTTCGCCCTCTTCATAGTAAGAGGATAGTTTAATTATACGTCCTTCATCATTTATTACAACATTTGTTTTTACAGCATCTAAATTAAAACCTGTAAGTACCAATCCATTTTTAATAGTTATCATAAAAAATCATTCCTAAAAAAAAATCATATTATTGTATCAAAAAAAAATTAATTTAAAAAAAGATGGAGAAAAAAAGTTATGAATATAGTTATAATTCACCATATTCATTTAATGATTTTACATCAATTTCTCCACATCTTACTTCTTCTATAGCTTTAAGAACTGCATTAGCACCAGCTATTGTAGTTACATATGGAATTCCTAATTCAATAGCAAGTCTTCTGATTATATATCCATCATCAGCAGATTGTTTTCCAGAAGGTGTGTTAATTACAAATGCTACTTCCCCATTTAACATAGCATCCCTAATATTTGGTGAACCTTGACTTACTTTACGTATTATATCAATATCCACACCAGGTGCAGCTTTAGCTGTTCCTTTAGTTGCTATTAAATCAAAACCTAATTCTTTAGCTTTCTGTGCTATTGGTGCTATTTTAGGTTTATCTAGATCACGTACACTT
The DNA here is from genome assembly GCF_003266085.1 of Methanosphaera sp. DEW79. NCBI lineage: Archaea > Methanobacteriati > Methanobacteriota > Methanobacteria > Methanobacteriales > Methanobacteriaceae > Methanosphaera > Methanosphaera sp. DEW79. The sequence continues at coordinate 34,249 of NZ_MUZW01000060.1, forward strand.
AAGAATATTTTTCCTTCTGTAGGTAATTTCATATTAGCTGCTAATTGTGCTTTATAATAAGCTAATCCAAAGTTTTTATCAATACCCATACTTTCTCCTGTAGATTTCATTTCAGGACCAAGTACTGAATCAGCATCAGGTATTTTAAGGAATGGGAATACAGATTCTTTTACAGACACGTGTTTAATATCAGAATAATTTACTAAATCAAAGTCTTTAATTTTAGAGCCTAACATTATTTTAGAAGCTATTTTAGCAATAGGTATTCCTATAGCTTTACTTACAAATGGAACTGTACGACTTGCCCTTGGATTTGCTTCAATAATATATAATTTTGGTTCTGGATCCATTTTTATAGCATATTGAATATTTATTAATCCAACAACTCCAAGTTTTAGAGCAAGTTTTGTAGTGTACTCTTCTACTTGTTTAATAATTTCAGGTGGTACAGTCTGAGGTGGTATTACACATGCAGAGTCTCCTGAGTGAATACCTGCTTCTTCAATATGTTCCATTATTCCACAAACATAAACTTCTTCACCATCACAAAGTGCATCAACATCCAATTCTATTGAATCTTCTAGGAATTTATCTACAAGTATAGGATGTTCTTTAGAAACTTTAACTGCTTCTTTCATATAATCTTCAAGTTCATCATCATCATATACTATTTCCATTGCACGTCCACCAAGAACATATGATGGTCTTACAAGTACTGGAAATCCTATTGAATGTGCTGCTTTACGTGCATCTTCAAGGGAATTTGTTATACCATAATCTGCTTGAGGTATATTTAATTCATTAAGTACTTCTGTAAATTGTTCCCTATCTTCAACCATATCAATACTTTCAAATGGAGTACCTAATATTTTTATTCCTGCATCACGAATATCTTTTGCAAGATTAATTGATGTTTGACCACCAAATTGTACAATAACACCATCAGGATTTTCTTGTTTTAATACTTCCAATACATCTTCTTTAGTTAATGGTTCGAAGTATAATCTATCAGAAATATCATAATCAGTACTTACAGTTTCCGGATTGTTATTTATGAGTATTGTTTCTACATCTTCATCTTTTAGTGCAAGTGCTGCATGTACACAACAATAATCAAATTCTATTCCTTGACCAATCCTAATAGGTCCTGCACCCAATACTGCAATTTTTTTCTTATTATCAGATATTTCATCAGGTAGAGAATCATATGTACCATAATAATATGGTGTTTTTGCCTCAAATTCTGCTGCACAAGTATCCACCATTTTATATTCAGGTTTTAAACCTAATTCTTCTCTTGCTTTAAAGACATCTTCTTCTTTAAGATTTAATAATTGAGCTATTCTTTTATCTGAGAAACCATATTGTTTTATTTCTTTAAATAACTTCACATCATATAAAACACTACTGCCTTGTTGTTGTATTTTATTTTCAAGCTCTACAATATTTTTAATTTTATATAAGAAGAATGGATTTATTTTTGTTATTTCTGAGATTTCTTCAACAGAACGTCCATCTTTAAGTGCTGAATATACTTGGAATATTCTTTGATCAGTTGCATGTTCTAAATCATAATCTGTATAATCAGTGTATTCAAATGCTTCTTGATCAATATCTAATGAACGAATAGCTTTCTGAAGAGCTTCCTCAATAGTTCTTCCTATTGCCATTACTTCACCTGTTGATTGCATTTGAACTCCTAATTCACCAGTATTACCTTTAAATTTATCAAATGGCCATCTTGGTATTTTAGCAATCACATAATCTACTGCTGGTTCGAATGATGCAGGTGTTTCCTTTGTAATATCGTTTGAAATTTCATCCAATGTCATTCCTAATGCTATTTTAGAAGAAACCTTTGCAATGGAATATCCTGTTGCTTTTGATGCTAAAGCACTACTTCTACTTACTCTTGGATTTACTTCAATTACTTTATATTCTTTTGTTTCAGGATGTACTGCAAATTGAATATTACATCCACCACGTATACCCAATGCTCTAATGATTTTTATAGATGCATTACGTAGTCTTTGATTATCTTCATCAGATAATGTTTGTGTTGGTGCTACTACAATACTCTCACCAGTATGTATTCCCATTGGATCTATATTTTCCATGTTACATACTATGATACAAGAATCATTTTTATCTCTCATTACTTCATATTCAAATTCTGCCCATCCAAGTACTGATTCATCAATTAATACTTGGTTAATGAAACTCATATCTAAACCATGATTTACAATTTCCTCAAATTCTTTCTTATTATTTGCTATTCCTCCACCAGTTCCACCTAATGTAAATGCTGGTCTTACAATTACAGGATAGCCTATATCTTCTACAGCTTCAAATGCTTCTTCTAATGAATTTACTGCATGACATTTTGGAATTGGTTCATTAAGCCTTTCCATAAATTCTGCAAATAAGTCACGATCTTCTACATCATTAATAGTTTTAATTGGTGAACCTAGTACTCTAATACCATCAAGAGCACCCATTTTATTCAAATCAATTGCTATATTTAAACCAGTTTGTCCACCCATTGTTGGTAATATTGCATCGACCTGTTCTTTTTCAATAATCTTTGCTACAACTTCAGCTGTTAAAGGTTCTACATATACCTTATCTGCTGAATCTATATCAGTTTGTATTGTAGCAGGATTACTATTAACTAATATTGTTTCAATATTTTCTTCTCTTAATGATTTACATGCTTGAGATCCAGAATAATCAAATTCAGCTGCTTGTCCAATTTGAATTGGTCCTGAACCAATAATTAATACTTTTTTAATATCTTCATCCTTTGGCATTTAACTAACTCCTAAAAAAAATATTTATAAAAATTTTATGATACCTAATAGTTTTTTATTGTTTCAATGAAATCATCAAAGAATTTTTTAGAATCATGTGGTCCAGGTCCAGCTTCTGGATGGTATTGAATACATGAAATAGGTAAATTTTTATGTCTAATTGCTTCTGGTGTTCCATCATTTAAGTTAATTTGAGTTATTTCTAAATCAGTATCTTCAATTGAATCTTCATCAATTGCAAAACTATGATTTTGTGAAGTTATATAAATTTTACCAGTTGCTAAATCTTTAACTGGCTGATTTGAACCTCTATGTCCAAATTTCATTTTATATATCTTTGCACCATATGTTAATGCAATGATTTGCTGACCTAAACAAATTCCTGCAACAGGCATTTTCTGTGCTATTTGTTTTATTGTATCTTGGATTTTATCTACATTTTCTGGATTTCCAGGTCCACTAGATATTAATACTCCATCCACATCTAAATCAAGAATATCTTGAACAGAAGCAGATGATGGTAAAACAACGACGCCCACATCTTTTTGTACTAAGTTATCCAAAATACTTTTCTTTACCCCACAATCTAAAACAGCAACATTGTATTCTTTTCTTTCCTGAATAACTTTTGGTTTTTTAACTGTAATTTCTTCAACCAAATTCATATCTTCAAGACGTGGTTGTTCTTCTACAATTTTAAGTAATTCTTCATCACTTATATCAACAGTTGCTACTGCAGCTTTCATAGAACCTAATTCCCTGATTTTTAATGTTAATGCACGAGTATCAATATTACTAATACCTGGAACATCAAATTCTTCTAAAAATTCAGATAGTGTTTTTTCAGATTTAGGATGACAAGGTTCTCTACATACCTGTCTTACAATATATGCTTCTACTTTAATATCATCTGACTGATACCATTCAGATGAAACACCATAATTTCCTTCTAATGGATAAGTCGACATTAATATTTGACCTTTAAAAGATGGGTCAGTTAATGATTCAACATATCCTGTCATTGCGGTTGAAAATACAATTTCCCCAGATTTAATGGTTTTAGCACCAAAACCTTCACCTGTAAGAATCGTACCATCCTCTAACGCTAATTTTGCAGTCCGTACCACTTTTAAACCCCAGTTTATAATTTCAATAACTAATTCTTTAAAATAAATTTAAGAAAAAAATATTTCAAAGTCAAAAGTTCTTATTAATTAGTTTTTTTCTTGAATAAATAATAGAACATAATTTAAATAAAAAAAATAACCTCTTATTTTCAAATAATACCAACAAATATTAATTTAATTAATTAATAGTACTTTATTAAAATTTAATTCAATGATATAATCATGAAAATTAATTTAATTACACTAAAATTGTATAATTAATATTTTAATTATTAAATAAAAATATTTAATTATTTAAATCAAGAATTAAAGGAAAATTATTCCTTAATTATTTTTTTATTTTAAAATATTATTCTATCTTAATTCCTAATATTAATATATAGTATTCAATAGTAAAAAAAAGTAACGGTAATATATATTATATACAATCATCATAATTAGAATATTGCATAATAATTGCACTTTCCCCATCATTATAATAATCATCCTCTTCATTAATCTTTACAAACCCATTTCTTTTATAAAAATTAATTGCACGAATATTAGACTTACGTACCTCTAAAAAAACCGTGTTAATATTATTTCTTTTAAAAATAAAACAAGCCTTTTCCAATAGAAGTGAACCCACTTTCATATCTTGATAATTACTATCCACTGCAATAACAATAATATGACCTTGACCCTCTTTAATCCAGAAAATAACATATCCTACAATAGTCTGAGCTACTTGTGCTACAAGAAATCCAGCACCGGCATTATATAATTGTAACAAAATTCCAACAGGATATGGATCATCAAATGCTTCATACTCAATTCTTACAACATCATCCAAATCAGATAATAAAAAATCACGTATAATCATAAAACAATCACCTATTATAATTCTGAATATATTTAATAATATATAGCTTTATAATTAAGTAATTTCATATTATTTATTATATTAATATAGATTATTCTTTTTATTACTACATGAAAAAATAAAGAATAACAATAGATTCTTTTTAAATAAATTCATGTATAAAACAAGATAAAAGCAAGTTATGTGATTAAATGAGTAAAGTATGGGAAAATTTTTCAGAGTACATTATAAATAACTATCAAGATAGTAAAAAAATCATTGAAGTAGGTGTGGGTAAAATAACAGAACCTAGTGACATACTAAAAAAACACTTACCTAACACAACAATTAACCTAGTGGATATATATCCCTGTAACAGTGATGTTATAAAGGATGATATTACAAACCCAACTGATAAAATCTATGAAGATGCTGATTTAATCTATTCAATAAGACCTCCTGAAGAATTACAACCTGATATACTTAAATTGTCTGATAAATATAATAGTGATGTTATTATTAAACCATTATTTACTGAAGAAATTAATTTTAATTTTCAACAAAGATTAAAATTAGTAAATTACAAACGTATGGCTTTTTATATTATGAAAAGAGAGTGAAATAACATATGACATGGGAAGAATTAACAAAATCCGAAGTAATATCGAAATTAAATACAACTGAAAACGGTTTAACTTCAGATAAAGCAACAAAAAACCTTGAAAAATATGGTAAAAATGCGTTGAAAGAAAAAGAAAAAGAAAGTGAATTAAAAAAATTCATCTCACAATTCACAGAACCATTGATGATTCTTCTAATAATTGCAGGCATTATTGCTGCAGTTATTGGAGATGGTATAGATTCAGCAGTGATATTTCTAGTTGTTATACTCAATGCTGTGATTGGATACAAACAAGAAAATAAAGCAGAAAATGCAATGGAAAAACTAAAATCAATGACAAATAAAACAACCATTGTTTTAAGAGATAATCATAAACAAGAAATTAATGCTGAAGATTTAACTGTTGGTGATGCAGTAATACTTGAAGAAGGAGATAGTATTCCAGCAGATTTACGTTTAATAGAAACATATGATATTAAAGTAGATGAATCCTCATTAACTGGAGAATCACTACCTGTACATAAGGTGGATTGTGAAGTAACTGATGATTCACATGACAACATGGTGTTTATGAATACACAAGTTGTAAGTGGAAGAGCTAAAGGTCTTGTTACTTCAATAGGTATGAATACTGAAATTGGAAAAATAGCCTCTATGATTCAAGAAGAGGGAGATAAACAAACACCACTTGAAATTAAGATAGATAAACTTGGAAAAACTCTTGGATTACTTGCAATCATCATATGTGTAATTATATTTGTACTTGAATTGTTACAAGGACAACCTGTTGCAAACACATTTATGACAGCAGTATCACTAGCTGTTGCTGCTATTCCTGAAGGATTACCTGCAATATTAACATTAACATTAGCTCTTGGTATGCAAAAAATGGCTAAAAATAATGTTATTATTAGAAAATTATTAGCTGTTGAAACTTTAGGTTCTTGTTCTGTAGTATGTACTGATAAAACAGGAACATTAACACATAACAAACTCACAGTTACAGATTCATACACTACAGACAAAAATATGGCTTATATTATATCTGGATTATGTAATAATGCTAAAGTTGATAAAGATAAAAATACAAAAATTGGAGATCCAACAGACATATCTGCCCTTGAATATGCTATTAATAACAACTACAGTGATAATATAACACAAACAAGATTACATGAAATACCACTTGATAGTACAAGAAAAAGAATGACAACTATAAATAAAATCAATGGAAAAGAATATGTTCTAATAAAAGGTGCACCTGAAATACTTCTTAGTATGTGTAAATATATTAGAAAAGAAGATAAAGTAAGTGAAATCACAACTGAAGAAATTAAAACAATTGAAAAAATAGAAACTGAGTATACTGATAAAGCACTGCGAGTTCTTCTTCTTGCATACAAAGAGATTGATGATTATAGTAAATATTCTGCAGAAGAATTGGAAGAAGATTTAGTATTTGTTGGATTAATTGGAATGATGGATCCTCCAAGAAAAGAAGTATTTGATGCTATAAAAACTTGTACAAATGCTGGTATAACAGTAAAAATGATTACTGGTGACCATAAAAATACTGCTATGGCTATTGGTAAACAAGTAGGAATAGAAAATCCTGATAAATCTTTAACAGGACCTGAAATAGATAAATTATCAGATGAGGAATTTATGAAGGTTGTTAAAGATGTAAATATATATGCAAGAGTATTTCCAGAACAAAAAGTTAGAATTGTTAAAGCACTGAAAACAAATAATGAAATTGTTTCAATGACTGGTGATGGTGTAAATGATGCACCTGCATTAACTACTGCAAATATTGGTGTTGCAATGGGTTCAGGTACAGATGTAGCAAAAGAATCAGGGGACATGATACTTCAAGATGATAACTTCTCAACAATAATATATGCAATTAAAGAAGGACGTACAATATATTCTAATATAAAACGCTTCCTTAAATATCAGTTATCAACAAATATTGCAGCAATAATTACAATATTAACTACTACACTTCTATCACTGCCAATACCATTTAATCCTGTGCAACTTCTCTGGATAAATATAATAATGGATGGACCTCCTGCACAATCATTAGGAGTTGAACCTGCTGATGTGAATATCATGAATACTCCCCCAAATAATGAAGATATAGTATCTAAGGCAAATTTAATACATATTACATTAATTGGTATAGTAATGACCATTGGAACACTTGGATTATATTTATATGAAATGTCAATAGGTTCAAATCATACACTTGCAAGTACAATTGCATTTACTGTATTTGTAATGTATCAATTATTCAATGTATTTAATTGTAAATCAAAAAGTAAAGAGAAAAATAACACATTAAAATATGCTGTCATAGGATCATTTATATTACAATTACTAGTAATATACATACCATTCCTACAAACCATATTTAAAACAACAGCTATTCCAATTATGTCCTGGATTCCTATAATTATAGTTTCAGCTTTAATTATAGTTGCAGAAAGAATTATTAGATTATTTGAAAAAAAAAGTAATTTAAAATAATTCTTTTATATATTCCTTTTTTTAGAAAATTTTTATAAATATCATCAAATATCAATTAATATATCTAAAACTCATTTTTTTAAGTGTTTATAAAACATTTAGCTATTTTTACATAGCATATTTATTATAATATTGAAGATTTCTTTTTAAACAATAAACTTATTTATCTTATTTCAATAAAAATTTAAAAAAATATATAAAATTTTTAGTATATTATTTAATAAAAAAAGAATATAATAACAAAATAAGTATATAAATATGATTTTTTGAAAAAAAAGTATAGTATAATTCATTAGATTATAATATTGGAGGGAAAATATGAGATATATGGTGATGTCTGGTACATCTGATTCAACAAAAGTTATTAAGTTTTTAAGGGAAGATAAAAATAATTATATTCTTGCTACAACTGTCACAGATTATGGTTCAGAAATAGCAAAATCTGCAGGGGCAGATGAAGTTATATCAAAAGCTTTGAAAGAAGAAGATTTTATAAATGTAATTAAAGAAAAAAATATAGACACCTTAATTGATGCTACCCATCCTTTTGCAGCAGTAGCAACAGAAACTGCAATTGAAAGTTGTGAAAAAGCTAGAATAAATTATATTAGATATGAACGAGCTTCAACAATCTTACCTGACTCAGATTTAATATACAAAGTACCTTCATTTTCCAAAGGTGCTCTAAAAGCTAAAGAATTATTAAAAGAAAAAAATGATAAGTTAATGCATTTAGCTGGAGTTATGACACTTCATGAAATAGTAAAAGAAGTTAATCCACAACAAGTTATTGCAAGAGTTCTTCCAAATACATTTAGTATTACAAAAACCCAAAAAAATGGTATTCCTGCAGAAAATATCATTGCAATGCAGGGCACATTCTCTAAAGAATTTAATATTAGTCTTATGAAAGAATATTCAGTTAGTGCAATAATAACCAAAGAAAGTGGTGAAAGTGGTGGTGCTGAAGAAAAAATCAATGCTGCTCTTGAATTAAATATACCTGTAATATTAGTTACAAGACCAATTGTTAAAAAATTAGAAAACCATACTATAGTTAGATCTATATATGAATTGAAAAAAAATATTTAAAAACTTTTTTTCTTAATTAAATTTTTTTTAAAATAAAAAAATAAGCATTTTATTTTGGTGGTTAAAGTAAAAATAGCCTCAGATCGCCCATCATTCATCATTTATTCAGAGCTCATAGGGTTCATCATTGGCTACTTTTTTTATTAATTTATCTGAGCTTCCTATTAGTTTATACAAACATCACTGATTCTTTAGAAGATTTATCTTTATTTTTATGCATTACTTTTTCTAAAGCATCTTCAAAGTTTTTAGCTGAGACACTGTGATGTTCTTCTCTTATTGCAAACATACCTGCCTCAGTACATATTGATTTAAGATCTGCACCAGATGCTGATTTTGCATTTTGGGCTATGTATTTTAAATCCACATCTATATCTAATGACATGTTTTTAGTGTGTATCTTAAGAATTTCTAATTTTCCATCTTCATCTGGAACTGGAACTTCTATGATACGATCAAATCTACCTGGTCTTACAAGTGCTGGATCTAGAATATCTGGCCTATTAGTTGCTGCTATAATACCAACATTTCCTCTTGATTCAAATCCATCCATTTCTGCTAGAAGTTGCATGAGTGTTCTTTGAACTTCACGATCTCCACTTGTTGAACCTTGTAATCTTTTTGCTGCTATTGCATCAATTTCATCAATAAATATGATTGCTGGTGCTTTTTCTTTTGCTAATTCAAATACTCCACGTACTAAACGTGAACCTTCACCTATATATTTTTTAACAAATTCTGATGCTACTATTTTTATAAAAGTTGCATTTGTTTCATGTGCTACTGCTTTTGCTAGTAAAGTCTTACCAGTTCCTGGTGGTCCATAGAAGAGAACTCCTTTTGGTGGAGTTATACCTACTTCTTCAAAGATTTTAGGATTTTTAAGAGGAAGTTCTACTGTTTCTACTGTTTCTAATACTTGATCTTTTAGTCCACCAATTTCATCATAGGTTATGGATGGTTTTTCATCTATTTCCATACCTGATACTAATGGATCTTTTTCTGATGTTATAATATCCACAATACTAAATGTTTGTTGATTTAGAGCTACTCTTGCCCCAATTTCTATCCTATCAGAATCTTTTTCTGGATATTTTAATAGAAATGATGGTCCAGTACTACTTTTTACAACAACTTGATTATCATCCAATATTTCAGATACTGTTGCTAATACAAGTGGTGGTATTCTAAATCTGTTAATTTCACTTTTCAATGATTTAACTTCACGATCTAACCTTAAGTTTTCATTTTCAAGTAATACTTTATCTTTTTCTAGTTTTCTTACTTCCCAAGTTAGATTTCGTTCAATTGCTTCATGCTTATCAATTAAATTTGTTATTTCAGTGTTTTCTTTATTTTCAATTGTATTAAATGGTTCTGAATCTTCCATAGTAAACCTCCTTTTTTTTAAATAAATTAATATAATAATATTTTTCTTTATTATATTTTATAAACAGTTATTTTATTTTTTTACTTTTAAATTTAAATTATTAATTACTACATTTTATTTCTTTAAAGTTTATTATTATTATATTATTTGATTTATTTTTTAATTACTTCGTTATACAATAGATAATAATTAAAAAAAGTAAGAAAAAGAAATGTGAAAAAATACAAAAAGAATATTTAAGTAAATAAAAATAGATATGTGTATATAAAAATAATATTTAAGTGAATAACAATGAATTGTGAAATATGTGGAACAGAAATAAAAGGTCAACCTTATAAAACTAAAATAGATAATTCTCTTATGGTTACATGTAAAGAATGCTCTAGATATGGAAAAGTTCAACAAAAACCACAACGCCAAGGAAATAATAAAAGAAATAAAAATAATCAGAACAGAAGAACAAATTCAAACAGACCATACACCCGAAAATCTAAAGAAGAAGAGTATGAACTAGTCGATGATTATGAAAAAACTATTAAACAAGCAAGAGAAAAGAAAAATCTCACACATAAACAACTTGGAGAAAAAATCTATGAAAGAGAATCTGTTATAGCTAACATTGAAACTGGAAAAATGGTTCCTGATAATAAGATTGCTCATAAATTAGAAAAAGCATTACATATAAAAATTATTGAAAAAATAGAAAGTAATGAAAGGGAATTCCAAGAGTCTAGACGTTTTAAAGAAGCTACCCTTGGAGATATAGCTCGTATAAAAAGGAAGTAAATAATTAATTACATTCCTTCAATTACTTTTTTTTGAATTTGAAGATTTATTTTTAGAAGAATAATAACCATCAAATATTTTAGATTTACTAAATTCCTTATTTAAATCTTCATATTCTGGATATTCTTCACTAATAACAATAACATGAACTGGAGGATGGATTTTTCTTAAATTCATAATACTTGTTGTTGTACTTTCTTGAACTTTAACTAGAACTGCTATTTTAATATCATCTCTAGGTTCTTGTTTTAAAACTCTTTTTGTTACATCATGCACACTTTTTAAAGAAACCTTCCTAGGTTTTCCTATTATTGATAATTTAGCATGCCTTTCTATATCTGCCAAGCCATTTAATGCTTTTTTCTTATTCATAGCCCTAACTAATATCAATGCCATAATTTAACTCCTATTAATTAATATGAAAAAATTGAATATTTATTTAAAATTTAAAATTAAAAAAGAAAATAAAAATAGAAGACTTAACGTCTTCTAAAGAATGATTTTATTAATGTACTTCTAAATATAGCTAGTAATATTAATAAAATCCCAATTACACTTTGAATATTTCCAAGTACATCAAATACTTGAGAATCTATTGGTAAATTCCATGTTGGTGCAGATCTTCCATTTGTTGCAGGAGTATAATATACACCTACTGCTTTAATATTTTCTTTAACATTAATATCTGATGCATCAACATATTCCACACCAATTAATGTTCCACTATCTATAGCTTTATTAATTGATTGTGCAATTTTAACTGGATCATAACCATTTTTAGTTACTGATGCTATTACAACACTACTTGTAGCTTCAGATATTCCTTTTTCATCAGAACCATATGTCGATACTGATGGATTATCATCAGATACTGTTATAGCATTACCTAATGCTTGATAAGCATAAATAACTGTAAGTGGACTTCCATCAACAGGAGACACTTGATAATTTTCTGCTTCAGGATAACCTACTGCCCATCCACTAGAACTTACCTTAGAATATGGTTTTTCCATTTCATAACCTGTTTGATTTAATTGTTCTGGAGTAAACATATCTCCTGTAGTTACACCAGATACTAGATTTATTGCACCACCACCATGATCTTCTCCAGAATCTGCAGCTACTTCACCAATTGCTTCTGAAACTATTTTTGTAGCTGGATATCCATCCCTTATCATTTTACCCATGTTTATTGCAGTTTGTAATCTTACTGTTTCTGCAGTACCTGATTTTGGGTTTCCATGAGAATTACGAAGATGTATCATAGCCCCTTTAGTTCCTGGAGGTACTGTTGCTAATCCACCACTTGCTGCTTGAACATTAATTGTACTGTTGTTATCTACTGTAACAACATAAACATCAAAACTTCCCCCTACAGCAATACCTTGTGTTGGGTTAACAGCCATTAGACGAATTCCATCAAATCCATTTGCCACATTAACTACCTGTTCAGGAGTTCCATTATTTTGAAGTTGTGTAAGTGCTGATATAATAGCAGCTACACGAACATTTGAAGAACCTTCCCCCCCTGATAGTAATGCCATTTTATGTTCTTGTGAGAATATAAATGTTGACTGGAACATATTAGCTGCAAATGATTGACTTCCAGCAGCACACCCATTAGGATCCTTTCCTGTAGGATCTGTAATAACTGCCACATTCATTGTTGCTGATGCAGTAGTTGAAAATAACATGACAATAATTAGAAATAAAGCTATTTTTGCTAATTTTGATTGTTTAACCATTATATCACCTTACTTTTTAACTCCTGCAACATTAATAAACCAGTTATTTGGCTAACTCCACCAACTTCAGCATTTCCTTCAAAGTCAAGATTACTTTGTGAACTTCCATTGGTTGTATTGTTAGTTACATTAACTTGTAATAATGAGAAATCTTCAATAACTGTAACAACCACATTCCCAGTTGTTGTATCTACTTGAACACTTGCCGCATTTATAGGAGCTACTGAAGTACCAGGTATTGTTGACTTTTTAACCAATTCTACAGCATTCGTTTTAGCATCACTTAATAGAAGTTGTCTTTGTGACGTGACTAGAGTATTTCCATTAATATAACTTCCATCCCTAAAACCAGCAGCCTCTACATTGGCTTTAATTACACTTGTAGGTATTATATCATTACCTTTAACCATTATTCCAGCAATAGGAACACCATCATCAGTAGTATTTGATGAAGCAAATGCAACATAACTCATTGCACGTCCAGACAAAATCAAAATAAATGCTAAAATTAAAATGATTAAAGTATCTCTTCTAACTCGTATAAACAAAATTTCACCTCTAATCTTATATAAATTCTAGTATTATTCTATATTTTGAACTAGAACTACTTTAGAGTATAATTATAAAATAAATAAGTACCATTTATTATAATTAATATACAATTCATAAAGTATAAATCTATTATATATTTCTTGATGTTATACTATTTAATTATAACAATATTTTAAAAATTAGTTTTCTTTAATAAAAAATATAAAGGAAGATATTAGAATAATTTCTAAAATATAATTATTCATTATCTTTAATAATATCTTTATATTTGAATGCAGCTTCTCCAGTACATACTACTAAGTTAGCATCTAATTCTAATGCTTTATTAAAACCTACAAGTACCTGTTCAACTGTAGCTCCAAGTGTTCCTTTTTTATCACCTTCAGGCATAGAATCAGGCAACACTATTTTATCAGTATATTTTCCATTATCCAAAGCATGTTTTGCACATAAATATGCATTGTGTGATGCTGGAACTATGTAATTAGCATGTTCTGCTGCACAATCCAAGATTTCTTTATCACCATCAATTCCAGATTCTGATGAAGTAGTAATAACATCTACTATAGTACCATATGCATTTTTTAATTCCTTAAGTACTGATGTTATTCCTGCAGGATTATGGGCATAATCTACCATGATTTGTTTATTATGACTAATTCCTATTTTTTCCATACGCCCTCCAACACCTTTAAATGATTTAACTGCTTCTTTTATTGTTTCATAAGATATATTTAATGTTTCATGTGCAATTATTATTGCTCCAACTGCATTATATATATTATGTATACCATATATTCCTAATTTAAATTCATATTCTTCATTATATGGTGTTTTAAGAATGAATTGATTGTGTTTATCATTTATATTACATGCTAGATAGTCTGGTTTTGTATATTTTAATCCACAATTACATTCATATACTCCTACTCCACCACAAAATTCTTTAATTTGAACTTTTTTTCCACAGAAACATTGTTTTAATGTGGTTTTGTTGGAATTTGTATCTAAACCAAATGAAATTAAATTACCTTCATAATTTAGTTCTTTTAACAATGATTCAATCGTTGGATCATCATTATTTATTACAAGAGTTTTATTTCGTAATAATTCAACTAATTCTCCTTTAACTCGAGCATAATCTAGAAAACTTGAATTTTCAGATAAATGATCTGGAGTTATATTAGTTATTAACCCTACATCAGGTTTACATGCTTTTGCTAATTTTTCAAGACTTCCTTTAATACCAAATGTTCCTGTTTCTAATATGTTAATATTTCCATTTAATCTTGATTGTAGAGGTGGAATATCTGCAGTATTTCCCTGCATACCCATTAAATTATGTTCACATGGTTTTAAACCGGCATGATATGCTATGTGTTTTAGGAGTGTTGTTGTGGTTGTCTTACCATTTGTTCCAGTAATACATATAACAGGATGTTTTGGTTCAAAAATTTCAAGTATATCTTTTACTGTTAAAATAGGAATACCATATTTTTTAATTTTATGATACAGCATTGATTTTGATTCAAGAAGTGCAGTTGGAATTATCATATAATCTGAACTTGTAAAAAATGTTTCTGGAATTTCACCATAGTATATTTTCATCTCAGGATAATCCTTTAGAGCAGCCTTAAAACGGCAATCTTCTTCGTTTACCATATCATTTGCTTGTACTTTAAATCCATGATCCATTAATAATCTTGCAATAAGATTACCATTTATTCCACATACACCTATAACTCCAAATACAGTGTTTTCATCAAAATCAGTTATTTCCATAACGTTTACATCCTTCATTAAGACCATTTATCATTCTTGTTTTTGCTTGTTGATATGAATTTGATGCATCTGGACCAAGATGTACAATTATATCCCCTGGTTTTGCATATTTCATTGCAAGTTCTGCTGCTTCATCAAGTGTACATAATGCTATTTTTAGTACATCATCATTTTCTATTGCATTTAATAAATCTAGAGCTGCATCCATATCAAGTGTATTTGTTATTTCAACATAACCTGTTGCTATAACAATATTTGCATAATCTCCAATTACACGACCACTTTCTGCTTTATCTCTTATTGTTGTTGAGTCTACATTGTCATATAATATTATTAGATTTTCATCTTTAACTGATTCAAGTGCTTGTCTTACACTTTGATCTCCATATGATGCATCATAATATGCATCAACACCATTGAATTTACCAAGATATTCCATACGTCCACCCACACCAGTAAACATACCAATACCCTTTTTAATATCATTCAACGATATTCCATACTCCCTACTTACAGCTATAGCAGCAGTTAAATTTTCATATGTATAGAATGCTATTGTATCTATTTCAATTTCAGATTCAGTAGTCTCCTTATTATTTACAATTCTAATATTATATTTACCATCATCATAGAACCCATAGTATGTTGGTGTGTACTTATCTAAATTAACAGCTTCATCATTTTCAAAGTTGAAATATACAGTGTCTTCTCTTTTATATGTTAATAAATCACCACATTGTGAATTTGCTATAAGTTTTTGACTTGCTGGAAGAATACATGCTTTACGT
Source organism: Methanosphaera sp. DEW79 (assembly GCF_003266085.1). Classification (NCBI taxonomy): domain Archaea; kingdom Methanobacteriati; phylum Methanobacteriota; class Methanobacteria; order Methanobacteriales; family Methanobacteriaceae; genus Methanosphaera; species Methanosphaera sp. DEW79. The sequence continues at coordinate 50,316 of NZ_MUZW01000060.1, forward strand.
TCAACATATTTTTCCATAGAACCACCAAATTCACATAAATGTTCTGGTCTGAGATTTGTTAGTACTCCTATTTTTAAGTCAATTTCCCCCATTAATCCAAGTGTTCCATGGGGTAATTCTAGAATTGCAATGTCTGCCCCAATATATTCCCCCTTAACAATATCATCAACTATTGCTTCACTTACCAAGTTCCATTTCATTGAAGAACATTGATAAACATTATATCCTGCAGCTTTGAAGATATTTGTTAACATATCTGTTGTGGTTGTTTTACCAAAAGATCCTGTTATACCTATTTTATCCATAGGTAATATTCTATTAATAATATCACTGATTGTTTTTCTTGTAACTTCCACTTTATCATGTTCTTTAATTTCTTTACGAATTGATGCAGATTCTGGTATTGTTGGTGCTAAAAATACTGCATCATATTTTGTTATATCTGGTGATTTATTACCTAAATCTAAGGTTACTCCTTCATTTTCCATTATTTTAAGTCTATCTTGTCTTCTAGTTGTAAAATCATCAAATGTTTTTGTATCAGATATTGTTACATTAACACCTTCATGATTTAATAATCTAGCTACTGGTCTTCCAGCATTTCCCGCCCCTACTACTAAGCATGATTCAAAATTCAAAGACTACAACTCCTTTTATCTTAATAATAAAATTTTAATATATTAATCTATAGTTATATATTCTTTCAAGTGTATGATGAAAAAATAATTCTTTCCTAATTAATTATCTATTATTATTTATAAATATTTTTAATTATTATAAAAAATCAAGTAATAAAAAAAAGTTAAAAAAAAGAAATGATATTTATTATATTATATCATGTTTTTTTAGAATTCTACTTGCAGGATCCATTCCTTGAGCACCCAATAATAATATAACATCATCATCAGATGCTAAGTTTACAACATTTAATAATGATTCTTCTAATGATTCAAATAACATAAAATGAATATTATTTTCTTCTAATATTTCTAAAAATATATTTTTTTCAGAATCAACAACAGTATTTAAATGATTTACAACATCAACACTACATGTTAATAATAAAGTATAATTATCCCTATCTTTAAGCGATTTTACCAAAGCTTCGGCTATTTCACGATTAATATCATCACCACGAGAACCTCTAATAGCATTGACAATAAACAAATTATTACCTAACTTAGATCCATTCTCAATAGTTAAATTAATTCCAGATGGATTATGTGCAAAATCATCAATAATAATAGGATTTTCCCTAAGCTTAATAAAACGTCTTGCTAATGGTTTATAATTTTTTAAAGATTCAATTACTCTACCCCTATCCATATTTCTATAGATACATACAGCTAGTGCTGCCATTATATCTTGTATGAAATGTATTGAATTAAATGGAAGATCCTTTTGCTCAACATACAATTCATTTCCAGAATAAATACCAACACCTTCCTTATATGAAACAGATAAAATATTATTTTCATCATAATTTCCAAAAAACATGACATTAATATTTGATTGATTTGATACAATATTAGCCATGTTTCTAATATTTTCATCCTCATAATTCAATACAAGTAATGATTCTTTATCCCCATTAAGTAATGCTTTTGCTGCTCCAGATATTTCATATAATAAATTGTCAAATGATTTAACTAAATTAATATGATCCATGGATGCATTTGTAATTATAACACTATCTGCATCTAATGCCCGTATCATCTTATTAGAATGATTTTTCATTATTTCATCATCCCATCCTTGAACTTCAGATACTTCTAAAGTAATTACATCAATATTATTATTTTTATGATAATAATCAGATAATTCTGATGCTACTCTTGGATCTATAAGGGTATTTCCTTCTGATTCTGCATCAGTATTTGTGTAAGTATCATAATTAAAATCTGAAAAAATAGTATAGAGAAGATGAGTAGTTGTTGACTTTCCATTAGTTCCAGTCACAGCTACTTTAAATGAATCTTCTGCATATTCTTTAACAATTGTATTTAATGCAAATGCAGTTGCATATTCAATATGCTCAGTAACGATAAGAGAAAAATTCAATGCTTTTGCCATACTTATTGCATCATCATGAGGATTTTGAGTTATTAAACAAGAAACTCCCTTTTCATTTGCAATTTCTATACCCTTACCATTAATTTTATGTCTGATAACTATATCATTTTCAGAAGCTTTATTTAAAAAGGTATAATTTCCTGACAATAAATTATCAGGACCATATAACACTCCTTCAATTTTATTAGCTAAATCAGATGCTTTAATACTAATTTCTTGCAATGTTTCACCTCAATTTATGTCTATATTATGCCAAATAAAAATAAGGCAATAATAGAAACTACCAATGTAACTGTCCAATATAACAAAATAATTTTTTGTTCAGACATACCATGATAATTCAATGTATGATGCAATGGTTCAACAGGTAATGTTATAATATGTGACCTATGTAAAAGACTTATTATTACAGATACAATTGGTACTGCCAGAGCAATTATTGAAAATATCAATGAATTTCCCAGTAATGCTGCTGTCATATAACCAGTACCTAATGCATATGATCCAGTATCCCCCATGAAGATTTTTGCAGGATAATGATTTAATACTAAAAATCCTACACATGCACCAGCAATTATTATAAATGGTAATGCTGCTACAGAACCTGTTGTTACATTAGCATACAATGCTGAAGCTATAGATGCTATTGCAATTATACCTGCAGCTAATCCATCCATACCATCAATTAAATTAACCGAATTTATAGAACCAATAATTGCAAATAATGCTAAAGGTATCATTAAAATACCAAGTTCAAAACCACTTACAGATGTTGGTAAAAATCCAGGAAGTATTACAAAACATGCAACTACAAACTGAGTAATTATTTTTTCACTTTCTGTAGTTTCACTTTTAATTGGAATTTCATCAATTAAAGTAAGTTTATGTTCTTGTTCAACGATTTTATTATAATCTGCTTTAGCTTTTTCAGATGCAATTCTAGCTTCTTCACCCGGTTCTAAAGTCAATAAACCTATACTTACAGGTTTATCCCCATCATTACGTACTACTTTCTGATATTCTTTTACTTTAAATCCAAGTAAATCATCAAACATTCCAAAAATTCCTGCAACTACCATCATAATTACAGTTATTAATAAATAACTTGTAGAATGCCAATCGAATAAGAATAAGGCCATTACTGAAACACCTATTAAAATACCAAAACCACCCATGGTTGGTGTTCCACTTTTTTGTCTATGTTCTGATATTATAGGATTATCCCTTATGTCTGCTACCAGTAATTCTCTTCTAACAACAGCAGTAAATAGTGCTGTGACAATTATTGTTAAAGCAAATATTAGAACGTCTACTTGACCTATCACTAGTTTAACCCCCTAAGTTTAAAACTAAATTCAGTATATAGTTAGTTATTTTTTTTAATATTAAAATAAGTAACTGTTATTTAAAATAAAGTAATATCCAATCTAATAGAAAAAAAAGAAATGTATATTAAAATATGACTATAAAATAAGAAATATAACTTTAATAAGTAATATAAGTATTAAAAATAAAAAATAAAAGGAAATAAATAGTTTAAATCACTAATTATTTAATTAAAATGAATATTATTTGCATTTGCATAATCACTTACTAATTCATATGTTAAATTATTTAATTTATTTCTAGATGTTGCACGAATTGTAAGTCTTTGATAATTCTTTGGACCATGGACTATATATGAATTTTCTGATGAAAATCTCTTCTGGGATGGAATATTTTCTTGTGGGAAATTTCCAATAGGAAGTTCTGTAGAATAATAATTCTCCATAGAATTTCTTACATCTTTTGCACTCCAATGTCCCTTAGCCATATCCACCAATTGACATAATGGATAGATATTCGTAGTAGCTGCTGTCATATATCTTGTTCCACTAGGTCTGGTATTTAATTCTATTACATAATCTAATTTTGAATTATTATCATGTAATATATCAATATCCATAGTACCATCCAAGCCAACTAAATTAGCAATTCTCTGTGCAAGAAGTCGAATATCCCTATTATGAGCAACATTATCTATACCTTCAATTTCAAGAGGTGCTTGTTTTATTTTCTTCAAAGGATGTGTTCCATTTAATGTTGTATCACCTTTATATACTGGAGTTAATGCTACTGATTCATTATTCCAACGTAATACCTCAATTGAAACTTCAAATCCTTCCACATATTCTTCAGTAAAAACATTACTCTTGTTATCTAAGAACTCATTAATATCATCCCTATTAACAGCTACTTTTACACCTGTTCCCCCTTGACCTTCAGGAGTTTTTAATACTATGGGTAAATCTTTTTCAATATCATCTATATTATAAGGTTTATTTAAAGCATGAAATTGTGGTGTTTTAATATTATTTTCCTTTAATAATTTCTTTGTATTGTATTTATCTGCAGCAAGACTTGCTGTTTTATATGAAGATGCTATAACAGGAATACCAATTTCTTCAAGTTCATCCTTCATTTTACCTACATCAGGAAGAGGTGGATCAATACCAATTAATGGAATAACAGCATCCACATCTTCCTTAATTGCTATTTCCATAGGTTTATCCATACCTCTTGGAACTATATAATTATAATCAGCTAAATCCAAATTTATTGCATTTTCATTTGATTCCGTTATTATTGAAGTTATATTTTCTTGTTTAAGATACCAAGATACATCATCAAATAAACGTGAACCTATAAATAATATTTTCATCTTAAAACTCCTTAAACTAATTTGGCTATTATATCTGTTAAGTCATTAGCACTACTTTTAACTTCATCAGATATTGTATTTATTATATTCATTTCCTTTGGTTGTATTCCAATTGTTAAAATTTTACTTCCAATAGTTTCTTCAATATAATTTATTATGAATGATATTGGCATAGAATGTGTTGAAAAATTGAATGTGTCTATTTGATTCTTTGAAATGGTTATTATAGAACCAGCTTTAGCATCAAATTCAACTGCATCCACTATTATTATATGTGATGGTTTTAACTTTCTTATTTCTTGTGTATGATTTTCTGGTGCTGATTCAGTATTTAACAAGTATACATCATCAGTATTTTTATCAGTTAAATTAACTAACTTCTCATATAATAAATCAAGTATTAATGGTCCTACACCATCATCTCCACGTAAGGGATTTCCTATACCTAAAATTAATAATTTTTCATAATCAACAATAAAATCATTTATTTCTTCTGATATTTGTTTTAAGTGTATTTAAACCACCACCCATAATATATTCCATATTAATTATAATTTCATCATCAACATCAACATCCATACAATCTACTGGTACTATAATTGGTGGATTTAACATTGGTGTTGGTTCTAAAATAATATTATCTGTTAAAATAGTATATGTTGTTAATTTTAATGCATTTATCTTTCCAGCTTTCATAATATTTATAGAAATTTCTACATTAACTTTTTCACATATTACATCTTGAAATGATATAGAATGATATTTAATTTCATCAGATAATGATATGTACTCTGGAATATTATCTTCATAATATGTTATATGATTAATATTTGTTGAAATTATCTCTACAGTTGAATATACTGATTTAGGTATGAAAACTGTATCTTCCTTTATGTATTTATGAGCATTATTTATTACTGGAACTTGTTCTTCATCAATTAAAGCTGTATCTAACATTTCACATATGATTGTATCGGCCTTTTCTGGAAATTCATACCTACTTGCATCTGTTTTTATTAATTCAATATTATCATACTTTGACAAATTCTTTTTAGTACTTTTTATAATGAAAGGGTTTTGTTCTAAAGCATATACTTTTTTAGCATGATTTGCTGCTAATTGAGCTAATATTCCAGATCCTGTTCCTAAATCATATGTTATCCCACTTGTTTTTTCATAAATTGCCCTTTTAAATGAGTTTACTCTTTTTTTATCCTTTGTTAAATCATCATAATATGTCATTGTATAATTCTTTGTTAGAAGAATAATAAATTTTTAATTATATTAAATAATCCAACCATATTAATCATCTAACAAAAAATTCTTCTTTTTCTAGTAATTTTATATTTTTAAGAATAAAAATATACTCAGTTTATTATTATTCTTTTTATACTTATACTAAGCACATAAATAAACATAATTCATATAATATCTATGGAGATTACTTAATAAAACAAAATAAGATAAATAGTTAATAAA
>NZ_MUZW01000013.1:0-26487 GCF_003266085.1 Methanosphaera sp. DEW79
GAATGTGATGCACAAGTAGAAAAAGCATTAGATGCTGGTGAAGAACCAATAGACCTTATTAACAACGCTTTAATGAAAGGTATGGATGGTGTAAGTGCATTATATACTAAAGGTGAATTCTTCCTTCCTGATTTAATGCTTGCAGGAGATGCAATGATGTCTGGAGTAGCACTTTGTGAAGCAAAACTCGGACACAAAGCAGATTCCAAAGCAACAGTATGTTGCTGTGCAGTAGAAGNGATATTGGTAAAAACTTAATTGTAATGTTCTTAAATGCAAATGGATACGAAGCAGTAGACCTTGGTCGTGACGTACCTAACACTAAAGTAGTAGAAGCAGTAAAAGAAAACAAACCAGTACTTGTAACTGCAACAGCATTAATGACAACAACCATGACAGCATTTGGTAAAATTATAGCATTAATGCAAGAAGCAGGACTCGACACACCATTTGGATGTGGAGGAGGAGCAGTACGTCGTGACTTTGTAGAAGAAACACCACAAACATTCTATGGTGTAGAAGCATATCACGTACCAAAATTAGCAGATGCAATTGTTGATGATGGTAAAACATGGGAAGACATCAGAAAAGAATATGCTGATATTGTTGGAGAATATGTAGCAGCATACTCCTAGAACTTGTCTACAAATTAGAAGATATAAAACTATTTTCTTTTCTTCTAACCTCCCTTTTTTTATAATTTAATTTAAATTAAACTTATTTTTTAAGATATTTCCTAATAATTCTTTTTTAAAGATGTACTATTTTTATAATTAATATTTTAAATATTTTAGCTAATCTTTATATTACACAAGATACTATAATTAATTAGAGTAAAAAAGTTATATTATGTTTAAACTAATTTACTATAAATAATAAGTGGAATCATATATGTCCAGATAAGGAGATGAGATTATGGTAGAAGAATATGCTATAGCAATGGATATAGGAACAAGTGGTGTTAGAGCACAAGCTATTAATGTTGAAGATAATAGTACAATTTCTACAACAGTTACATTAAGACATCCAATTCCTGGAGCTAATGTAATGGATCATTTACATTTTGCAGTGAATGTTGGTAGAGAACAAGCACACCAACTAATAATGGAAGCTGTAAATAAAGTAGTTGACCAGTTAGAAGTGGATAAATCTAAAATTACTAGATTTGCGGTATGTGGTAACCCAATTCAATTATCATTATTCCAAAATATTGAAATTAGAGATTTAGCATTTTGGGGAACAAATGCTGTTGAACGTATGAAAATTACACCACCAAAAAGAAATGCACAGATTATTAAACCAGGTGATGTTGACTTGGATATTAATCCTGATGCAGATGTATACATACCTCCAGCAATAAAACATGAAATAGGAGCAGATGCACTTGCAATGCTTGTTAAATCTGGTGTTGTTGACAAAGAAGGTATTTACTTAGTATCAGATTTTGGTACAAATGCAGAAATAGCACTTGTAATAGATGGTGAAATATTTTCTTGTTCAGCAGCAGCAGGACCTGCTATGGAAGGTCAGGCAATTGAATGTGGTATGCTAGCATCCCCTGGAGCAATTTGTGATGTAACAGCTGAGGGTGATCAGTGGAGAAACATGGTACTTAACAGTGATCTAAAAGTAGATGCATGTAACTTAATGGATGTAACTACAGGTGAAATTATAGAACAACAGAATCCACAAACACAAGCTCGTGGTATTACAGGTACTGGTGTAATTTCAGCATACAGTTTAGGTACAGAACAGGGAATTATTTCAATTCCAGATATTAAAACTGATGATAATAAAATAAATCTACAAGATGATGTTTACTTATCAGAAAAAGACTTAACTGAAATTGGTAAAGCATTAGGTGCTTTTAGAGCAGCACACATAACATTATGTGTAGAAGCAGGTATTGAATTAGATGATATTGATGCAGTATACATGGCAGGTGCAAGTGGTTTCTATGTAGATCCAATGAAATCATTAACAGTAGGTCAAATACCTGCATGTTCATGGGATATTTACCAGATAGGTAACACATCACTCTCTATGGCAAGGGATATTGTGGAAAATCCCGACTTACTAAGTGAATTACAAGAAGTTGCTGATGGTATGAGGGGAAACCATATTACACTTGCAACATCTGAAATATTTGAGAAAATATATGGATTAGAACTTGCTGTATGTGAACAAAACATGCCATTATGGAAGTATGATGAATGGCTAGAAAGTTATGGCTATGGTAACTTACCTGAAGTAGAGGATGACCCTGAAATTCACAGATTATTTGAGAGTGATATACCAGATATTGGAGTAAATGGTTTATCTATTATTGAAGAGGTAGGTACTAAACTTGAAAGTAAGGTTGAAGGATGTATTAGTTGTCAAGCATGTGCAAATGAATGTCCTGAAAGTGCACTTAAAATTGAAGATGGTGTTGCTACTATACGTTCTGATTACTGTAATGGTAGTGCATGTTTAAGATGTGAGCTTGTATGTCCAGAGAAAGTATTCCTTTATGAGAAAATGTTCTATATTGAAGGTGAGGATGCAAAAAGTTTATAATTCCTCTTTCTATTTTTTTTATATTATTTAACTTTTTTTTAAATATAATTAGGTATGTCTTCTATGAAATCAATAGTTTTTGATAATGCTGGTACAATTCTTAAAAGAATAACTGTGTTAAATGATGTTGTCCATAATAAATTAATTTATGAAACAAATACTATAGGTATTGCTAATCAAAAAAAAAGTAGAATCATAGTTGTATTACAGGAATCTGTAAATGAATTATCTAGACATACTGGAACATTATATAATTATCTAAAGGATAATATGGAATATTTTGAAATTAGTTATTCACAAATAAATATCCTAAAAAGTGATGTTGTGGATGTATTGGCTAATGATTCAACATCGTTTCATGACTTATTTTTAGCTACAAATACTTTGATTGAAAATTATGATGTTGAAATAATAAGTGGTTGTGCATTGATTGTTGATATGGATAATGGAATGATTGAATATGTATATACAGCAGGTGGTGTATTTTTTGAAGATACAAGACGTGTTATGAATTTTATAAATAATTCACCACTATCAATCTACATAGCATCAGGTGATAATAAAGAGTCACTTAGTAAAATAGCATCTATTCTAAAAATACCCAAGTCTAATGTGTATAGTACTCTAAATAGGGAAGGTAAATACAATCTAGTAAACACTCTTCAAAGAAGGGGCGACTATGTGTACATGGTTGGAAATCATACAAATGATCAATTAGCTATAGAAGCTGCAAATACTGGCATATTAACATTAGAACAGGGAGAAAATGTACCAGATATGCTAAAAGATTCAGCAGATCATATAATATATTCTATAGGTGATGTTATATCAATTATAAAAAAAAATAGGGGAGATTAGATTTTATTTAAAACTTCATTAATAATACGTTCCTTATCTTCCTCATTTTTTGCAACAACATTTAATGTATTTTCAAGAGCTTCTCTAGTTGGAGGTATTTCATTCAATGCAATAAGTGATCTAACCCAGTCAACAGTACTTCTTATGGAAGGTTTTTTAGATAAGTCTAATTTTCTTATTTTCTGAGTTTTTTCCACAATATCATCAACTAAATTATTCTCAGCAAGGGGAACTCTCTTATTTACTATACTTACTTCACGTTCATATTCTGGATAATCAATATATAAGTATAAACATCTATCCTTTGTTTCATCAAGAAGAGTACGTTGTGCATTTGATGTGAGAACAACAATTAAATCATTTTTAAGTTCAAATGTATCTAAATCATTTACAGTAATTTCCTGTTCACCTAATGCTTGAAGTAGAAAACTTTCAAGTTCTTCATCAGCCTTATCAATTTCATCAATTAAGAGTACTGATGGTTTTGTGTTACTAAATGCTGTTAGAAGGGGTCTTTGTATAAAGAATTCATTTGAAAATATCGTCATATCTTCCTTATTTTCCCTTGCTAATTCTAGGTATAATAACTGTTTCTGATAATTCCATTCTCCAACAACTTGCTCAAAGGTTATTCCCTCATAACATTGTATTCTAAAGAAGTCCCTGTCAAAACTTTCTGCAATTGTTTTTGCAAGTTCTGTTTTTCCAGTACCTGGCGGTCCTTCAATAAGTATTGGCTTTTTTAACATAAAAGCTAGAAACAATGTGGTATTTATTTGATTGTTAGAAATGTAATTATTTGCTTCTAATTTTTTATTTATTTCTTCAATTTCTTTCATGTTTATCACTATATTTCCACTATCTTATAATCTTTAGTTCCCATATTTAATTGTTGTGCAAAGTCTATTTGCATATGTCCATCTATATTTCTCCACACACCCTTAAATTTATCAGCACCTTCTTCATGGTTAGACTCAAGTGCTGAATCAATTAATCCAAGTTCCTTGTTTATAAGATCATAACTTGCCTTATCTATAGCTACAGGATCATAACTTGCTAGAATACCAATATCTCTAACAATTGGTCTGTCACTATACGGATTACAATCACAATCTGGAGCAATATCTGTTAAAAAGTTAATATATAAGACTTTATCATCTTTATCTTTAACAGAACCATATGCATATTCCATCATTGATTCAATAAATTCCTCAGAATTAATTTTATTTAGTTTTATAGCATTTTTTGGACATGCACCTATACAATCATTACATCCGATACATTTTTCATAATTAATATGTGCATGTGTATCTACTGTTATAGCATTTTCTGGACATGCATCTATACATACATTACATGCAAGACATGCAATTTTTGATATGAATGGTGCTGCAATTTTATGTTGATGGATTTTTCCTCTTCTAGAAGCACATCCCATTGCTAGATTTTTTAGTGCTCCTCCAAATCCTGCTAGTATATGTCCTTTTACATGGGATATAACTATCATTGCATCACTATCATATATGTCCTTTGCAATTTTTACTTTGTTAAATAGTTTTTTATTTATTTCTACTTCAACATCACTACAACCTGTTAGTCCATCTGCAATTATTACTGGAGCATTTATAACAGAATATGTAAATCCATGTTTTGTTGCAGTTTCTAAGTGATCCACACTATTATCACGTTTTGCGTGGTATAATGTGTTTGTATCAGTTAGAAATGGTTTTGAATTGAGTTTTTTTAATGCATCAACTATTTTTCTGGCATATTGTGGTTGTATATATCCAGTATTTCCTATTTCTCCAAAGTGTGTCTTTATTGCAACTTTATCATTTTCACTAATAAGAAATGAAAAACCAGTTCTTTCATATAATCTTTCTAGTTTTAGAAGTAAACTATCATTGGGATTATTCGAAGTCATATTAGTGAAATATACTTCACTTATCATATTTTAGCCACTTATTATTAAATAATTAATACTATTGAATTTACTTTATAAATACTTTAATAATATTGTATATTTTTTTATATATGTAAAAAAGTTTATATATAAAATATTATATATACTAATCTGTACTTAAAATGAAAATAATTTTATAAAATGTTATATTAACTTAGTGATATGGAGGACAAAAAATATGGTGGAAAAGGATATTAACTCTTGTGATTTTGAAGAAATCATGCTAAATACCAAATTTCACAATGCTCTTGTAAAAGGAGTACGTAATATCTTTATTCTATGGTTAATTAGTAAAGAAAAAATTCATGGTTATGGAATAATGTCCATATTAAATAAAACCCATTCTGATGTGTCTGGAAAGAAAGCTGTACATAGTAGTACAATCTATCCAATATTACATACTTTAGAAAAAGATGGTTTAATAAAAAGTTCTCAAGAATTAAATGGAAATCATAAAGTTAAAATGTATGAAATTACAAATAAAGGTCTTAAAATGCTAGATTCACTAAAACAATTCATGCATAAAAAACGACCAGAAAATAACATGCTAATTTCATTCTTTGATGACATGCTTTTTAATGATAACATGTTTATAAAAAAATGAGGGTGAATAAATGAAATATTCTATAGAAACTCATGATTTAGTAAAAATTTATGACAATGGTTTTAAAGCTGTGGATAATTTAAATTTATTCATCGAAGATAAAACTATAGGTGGAATATTAGGACCAAATGGTGCTGGTAAAACAACAACAATAAAAATGCTAACATGTCTTATTCAAAAAACAAGTGGAGATGCAAAGGTAGCAGGGTTTGATGTTTCAACCAATCCTGATGATGTAAGAAGTAGAATAGGAATGGTACCACAACAAATAAGTTTATATAAAGACTTAACAGTAAGAGAAAATGTTGAATTATGTGCAGATTTTTATAATGTTGACCAAAGAATTAAAGATAAAAAAATTGATGACCTACTTGATCTAGTAAATATAAGCTATGCTCAAGATAAATACGTTAATCAATTATCTGGTGGAATGCAACAAAAAACATCAGTTGTAGCTAGTTTGATTCATAATCCTGAAATCTTATTTTTAGATGAACCTACAGTAGGATTAGATCCTACAACAAAAAGAGTATTATGGGATTTAATGCTTGAATTAAATGATGAAGGAAAAAGCATAATTCTATGTTCACATGATATGTATGAAGTAGATAAAATATGTGATTCAATAAATATCATAGATTCAGGTAAAGTAGTAGCAAACAATACACCACAAGGACTTAAAGATCAATTACTAAAAACAAAAGAAGAAACTAATAAAAATATTCGTTCAATGATTTTAAAATTAGAAGAAGAAGGAACAAAAGGTAATGAAGAAAAAATAAATCATCTAAGAGCTTCATTAACTGATGAAAATGAAAAAGTTACAGTCATGGTATCTAACATTACTGATGAAATGGTTGAAGCAGTAAGAGACTTAGAAGTAGTAACAGATGCAAAACATGTGGGTAATGGTCGTTTGAATATAGACCTAAAACGTTCAGAAACTTCAGTAAATCATGTAATAACAGCTATTTTAAGTAATGGTGGAAATATAGCTTCAATAAAAACGAATGATCCTACATTAGAAGATGTATTTGTAGCTATCACTGCAAAACAAAGAACGGAGATTAAAAATGGCAGAAATTAATAAGATAAAATGGATGATTAAAAAGGATCTCCTAACATTATGGAGACATAAAGTTCAATTTGCATCTTTAATTCTATTTCCAATTTTAATGATTGCCTTATGTGGATGGGGTATGGGAGGAACAGTAGAAAACACTCCTGTAGTCGTTGTAAAACAATCATCTGGTGATGTAACAGATCAAGTAATCAATGCATTAAAAGCAGATGATACATTTGATATAAAGGACATAATGACAAATTCGGATGATGCAAAGGAAAAAGTAGATAATGGTGAAGTTAAAGCAGCAATCATACTTTCAAGTGACTTTGAAAGTTCAAATTCAAAGAATGCAGTCTTATATATTGACTCATCAGATCAACTGACAACACAAACACTAGTTCCAAAAACAGAACAAATATTTGCCTCACTATCAGAAAAAGTAGGAACACAACAAGTAAATGCAAACACCACAACAAATCCAATAACACAAACAGCACAAACAATAAAATTACAAGTTAATAAGATATATGGTGATTTAGATTACATAGATTTCCTATTACCTGGAGTACTTGCAATGACAATGTTTATGTCATCTATGATGACAATGGGAAACAGTATTGCAGGAGAACGTGAACGTGGAGAATTATCAAGACTATTTATGACACCAACAAATGTATCATCAGTACTAACAGGTAAAATAATATCACAAGTAGTAAGAGAACTTATCAGAGCTTTAGTCTTAATAATAGCAGCTATGCTACTATTTAATGTAATGATAAAAGGTAATTTATTACTATTGGTACTTGTAATACTAATAGCAGTATTATGTTTTGTAGGATTTGGAATGATGTTTTCAGCTACTGCAAAAACACAAGAAGATTATATTCAAATAGTAATGCCAGTTGCAATGCCAATGATGTTTATATGTGGAGTATTTTTCCCTACAGAAACAATGCCATGGATTTTACAAAAAATTGCACTATTCTTACCTCTAACATATGCAAATGATGCATTCAGGGCTGTAATGTTAAAAGGTGCAGGATTAGGTTCAATAGCATTTGATTTAATAGTATTATTAGCATTTGCACTACTATTTTTCATAGTAGGAATTGTAAGATTTAATAGGGATGTTTAAGTAGGAGGTATGAAAATAATGAAAAGCAATATGAAAAAATTAGGTGTATGTTTTATTATATTATGTGTTCTCATGGGAAGCTTATCTTCTCTAGCTGCAGCAGAATGGCCAATGTTTCAAAACAATCCAAGACACACTGGATATGTAAATCAAGATTCTTCCTTTTCTACTCAAACATGGACTGTTAAAGTAGATGGGGCAGTATCAACAACTCCAGTTTTATGTGGAGATCAAATCTATCTTGGAACTGATAAGGGAACATTATATGCATTAGATGCACAAGATGGAAATGAAACATGGAAATATGAAACAGAAGGAGCTATAACTTCAAGTCCTACAGTATCAGGTGATACAGTATATGTAGGATCAGAAGATGGGTACTTATATTCAAATAATGCAAATACAGGAAGTAACAACTGGAAATTTAAATCTGGAGATAGAATAAAATCAACTCCTGCAATAGATTCAACAAAAATCTATGTAGGATCAGATGATGGATATGTATATGCATTAAATAGGAATGATGGTTCAGTTGTATGGCAATACAAAACTGAAGATTCAGTAGAATCATCACCAGTAGTTCATGGAGACACATTATACATAGGTTCTAACGATGATAAAGTATATGCATTAAATATAAATGATGGTTCAGTAAAATGGACATACACCACAGGAGATGATGTAAAATCTTCTCCAGCAATAAGTAATGGAAATGTATACATAGCATCTGAAGATAACCAGGTATATGCATTAAGTGAAGATACAGGATTAGAAGTATGGTCATATAATACAGGTTCTAAAGTAACATCATCACCATCAATAGATGAAAGACACTCCTCTCTATATATAGGAACAGAACAAGGAGATCTCTACTCTTTAGACTTAAGAGATGGACTTAAAAAATGGGATATTGAAACAGGAAGTGCAATTAATTCAACACCAACAATATTTGGTAACAACATAGCAGTAGGAACAGCATCAGGAAGTACCAATATATATGATAAATTCACAGGAAATCAAGTATGGAACTTCAATCCAGGATATATTCCAAATATATCTGGAAGTATTTCAGCATCAACAGTAGCTAGTGGTTCATCATTATTTGTAGCTTCAGAAGATGGAAATATCTACTCATTAAATACAGATCAAAAGGTAGGACCAACAAGTACCTATCTATACTACTATGTAGCAGCAATAATAATACTCATAGGAGTAGGTTGTGGAATTAAGAAATTACATAACAAGCCTAGAAAATAGTTTTATTTTCTTTTTCTTATTTTTTTTTAAATAAAATACGTAATTACATCTATTTTTAGAAAAATCTTTTTAATATATTTATTTTTTTCATAGTTTACAATTATTTTTGTTTTATTTATTAGAGAATAAGTATATATTTTAAAAATTAGTTTTTAGTTCTATAATTTATAAAAAGTAGGTTAAAATGTATTTTTTGTATAAAATAAGTTGAAATACTCTATATTTAGTTTTTTTAGAGAAATAAAAAAATTAATTATAATAAAAAAAGTATTATCTTTTAAAAAAATTTTAAAAAAGAAATATTATAAAAATACTTCTCTATCTATTTGCTTAATCTTATTTCGATTGCTGATACGTTGGAGGAGGTTCCTTCGTTTCCAACAATTTCTTCAGTACTTATGTCGATGCTTTTTACATCAACATCAGAAATAAATCTGTTTCTTACTATTTCAGCAACATCTACAGCTCTGCTTATAGCTCGGCCTCTTGCTTTTAGTATAACTTCTGTTACTCCGCTGTTCATTTGTGTTACTACAGCTAATACATAGTTCATTACTGGTTTGTTTCCAATGTATACAATATTTTCTTCTGCCATTTCAGTTCCTCCGTATAAAGTGACTATAATTATATAGTTATTAATTAGTTTATAACTTAATATATTTAATATTAACGTTTTAGACTTATTCTTTCTCTATTATCCATAACTCATACTTAATTTCTAAGCATTAATAATTTGTTAGTTGAGCTAAGAATTGCATCAATACTTGCTTTTACAATATCCTCATCTGTTGCTCTACCAGTAGCTTTATTTCCATTTTCATCAACAGTTATAACAAATACTTCACCTAATGCATTGGTTCCACCTGTTATAGCTTCAATATGGTATTCTTCTAATTCAATATGTACAACTTCATTGATAAGTGATTGTATAGCATTTAATGCTGCATCTACAGGACCAACACCTGTTTCTGCACGATATTTAATTTCACCATCTAAATCTAGTTTTACAGTAGCTGTTGGTAGTGTACTGTCTCCTGTCATAACACTTATACCACAGAGTTTTATTCTTTCTTCTGTAGGTTTTCCTTGTATTGCCTCAGCAATAGATCTAAAATCAAGATCTGTAATAGTTTTACCAGCATCTCCTAATGATTTTATTTTTCTAAATAATGTGTTGAATTGTTCATCATTTAATTTAATGTTGTATTCATCAAGTTTTGCTCTAACAGCATTAGCTCCTGTTAATTTACCAAGAACAATTCTTCTTTTATGTCCTACTTCTTCTGGATTTAAAGCTTCATATGTTTCACTATTTGCAAGAATTCCCTGTACATGTATTCCAGCTTCATGAGCAAATGCATTTTCTCCAACTATTGCTTTGTTAGGTGGCATTTTAACTCCAGTAATTCTTGAAACTGTTTCGGAGGTATTTACAAGTAATTTTGAGTTGATGTTTGTATTTATGTCATAGAATTTATGTAAGGACATTACAATTTCTTCAAGTGAAGCATTACCTGCTCTCTCTCCAAGACCATTTATTGTACATTGTGCTTGTTTTGCTCCAGCTTCTATAGCAGCAAGTGTATTTGCAACTGCAAGTCCAAAGTCATTGTGACAGTGTACACTAATTGGTACATTAATTTCTTGTCTTAGATTTGTAATTAATTCATTCATTTTTCCAGGTCTTGTAACACCAACAGTATCTGGTACATTGATTTTATCTACTTTAGCATCTTGTACAGCACCAAATACTTTAAGTAGGTAGTCTAGTTCAGTTCTTGTAGCATCTTCACATGAAAATTCTGCTATAATTCCATGGTCTTTAATGTATTCAACAGCAGTAACTGCTTTATCAAGAATTTCTTCCTTGGACATTTTTAATTTATAATCCCTATGGAGTGGTGATGTTCCTATAAATGTGTGAATATAGTCTGCATCAGCATCTATTGCTTTATCAATATCTTTGGTTAATGCTCTGGCAAGACCACTAATTTGAGCATTTAATCCTAATTTACTTGCTTCTTTAAATGTTTTTTGTTCACCAAGTGATGCTGCAGGAAAACCCAATTCGATAACATCTACTCCAAGTTTATCTAATTTTTCAGCTATTGTTATTTTTTCATCAGTTGTTATCGTAACACCAGGTGTTTGTTCACCGTCTCTTAGAGTGGTGTCATATATCATAACATCTGATGGTGGGTTAAAAGTCATTTTATTTTTCACTCCTATAATATTATACTTATATATTATTTCTGTTATTTTATATAATATTATCTAATATGCTTTTTAAAAAAAGTATTAAAAAATTAAATTGATTTTAAATCAATAAAAACCATAATTTATAAGTTAAAATAGGTATCTTCTCTTTAAATCTTTATTTTTAATATAATAACTCATATTTTTCTATTAGAAAAATAACTATAAAAATAATTAGATTGTATTATATAACTATTTTATAACAATAAAATGAGGATTATGTATGAGTGAAACAACAAGTATATTAATTAAAGATACCACTATTTTATCAGATAAAATAAAAAAAGCATCCATATTAATTGTAGATAATACTATTGAAGAGATAAGTAATGATTTATCAGTGACTGATGCAAGTAAAGTTATTGATGGAACAAATAAGATAACAATGCCTGGCCTTGTTAACACACACTCTCATGTGGCAATGACACTGCTTAGAGGAGTAGGTGATGATGAAGAATTACAAACATGGCTTAATGATTATATATGGCCTAAAGAAGCAAAACTGGATGAAAAATTAGTATATGCTGGTTCAAAGTTGGCAATGGCTGAAATGATAAAAACAGGTACAACAACTTTTAATGATATGTATTTCTATATGGAAGAAACTGCAAAGGCAGTTGAAGAATCAGGAATAAGGGGAGTTTTAGGTTATGGTATGATTGATCTTTTTGATGATGAAAAAAGAAAACAAGAAATTAAAGCAACAAAAAATCTTATAAAAAACTCACACAATACTGCTAATGGTAGAGTACAAGTAGCAGTAGCACCGCATGCTCCATATACTTGTTCTAAGGAATTATTAAGTGAATCTAAAAAATTAGCTAATAAACATAATCTAAAATTACATATACATGTTTCAGAAACACAACAAGAAGTAAATGATTTAGAAAAACAGAGAAATCAAACACCATTTGAATATTTGGATAGTATAGATTTACTTGATGAAAATACTATTGCAGCACATGGAGTATGGACAACAGATAATGAAATGAAACTTCTTAAAGAAAAACAAGTATCCATATCACATAATCCATCAAGTAATATGAAATTAGCATCAGGTATTGCACCAGTTAGTAAATATATTAAAAATGATATTAATGTAGCAATAGGTACTGATGGAGTATCTTCAAATAACAATCTAGACATGTTTAGTGAAATGAAACTAACAGCACTTCTACAGAAAGTAAATACTATGAATGCAAAAACACTACCAGCACAAGCAACATTCAATATGGCAACAGAGAATGGTGCTAGAGCATTAGGTATAAATACAGGTTCTATAAAAGAAGGTAAACTAGCAGATATTGTACTTGTTAATATGAATGTTCCACATATGATACCTGTTAGAAATCCATTAAGTAACATAATATACTCAGCATTAGGTAGTGATGTTGATACAGTAATATGTGATGGACAACTACTTCTAGAAGATAAGAAATTATTAACAATCAATGAAGAAGATGCTATTTATGATGCAAAATTAGCAGCACAACAGCTATAAAAAAAAGTATATGCTGGAAGCATATCTATTTAGCATATTCTCCAATACTTGAGAACTTCTCAATAATATCTTCTTTTTTTAATTCTTTTTGTGGTATGGATGTTATGTATTTATAATCATCATAATTTTCTGCAAAAAGTAAATCAAGATAATCTATTCCATGCATAATATATGAATTTCTAATATATCTTGTTTTAAGATTTTTAGAATAGAATGTAGTATTGTATTTAGCATCCAATTGTTGTGCAAGTATTTTGAAATTTCTTTGTATATGGTATGGCTTTAGTATGGGCTCCACAGGGCTTTCTGATTCAAAGATGTATGTTATATGATACTTTGAATACTTTATTAAGTCTTGTGCAAGAGAGGATGGTATTATCATATGTCGTTCTTTAGATTTTCTTCTAACTGTTATTATAACATGGCCCTCTGATGTTTTATATTTTAATTGTCTTTTTTTAAGTTGTAAAGCTTCAGTTAATCTAATACCTGTATATGCAAGAAGTCTTATAATTAATGAGTCTAGAGTGTTTGTTGTATCTTCTAGAATAATACTAATTTCTCGAGGTGTAAGATAATTTATGGGTTTTTCTTTTGTTTTTAAAAGCTTTAATTTTCCCACATAGATGTCTGTATAATCATTGAAAAATGATTTTACAATTATAAGTTGTTGATTTATGGTTTTTGGATGTATGTATCGTTTTAGAAGAAATGATTTGTATTTATATATTGTTGGATATATGTTGTCTTGAGTTATATTTGTATTTTCTGTTTTTTTTATGAATTTAAGAAATAGATTTAGGCAACTTGAATAGGTATTTCTTGTATTTTCATTTTTTATTTCATTTACATAGTTTAATATGACATTTTTATTTATAATCATATTCATCACATGGTATGTGTATTTAGTTATATATATAGAATATGTTCTTGATTTAAATATATTTTTTATAAATAAGTTGTAATTATTAAAAGTTATAAAATATATTCTAAAAAAAAGTAATAGTTAGGTTTAATTAATCTAACCTAAAAGATTATTTAATCCAGAATAGGATATAAATTGTGCAAATTCAGATGCTGGAACAGCTTTTATATTTCCTTGACTATACTGTTCAATTCCTGCTTGAATAAGAGCTCCTTTATTGTTATTTTTCTTAGCAGAATCAATAATTCCCTGTGCTAAGTTTTCTATAGCATCTCCACGAGTTGCACCATTATTTGATTGATCTTCTCTTAAAAAATCAATAGAACTTACATTTTCAACCAACTGACCATTTGAATATACAGGACCTACTGCATTAATCATAGCATCAATTGCTGTTGGTGTTACTACTAAAACCATATCTGTTTTCATACCTGTATGATATTCAACAATTTCCTGTGCAATCTTTGTCCCGTTTTCTAAGTCACTACTCCATAGTGAGTCATGTAAATACCATCTTGTAAGGCCTTCTGCTTGCATATCAGGTGTTGGAGTTAATGTTGGATGAGCAAGACCTCCTGGATATACTGGTGTCACATTACCCAGTTTTCCATTATTAACATTAACAACAAATGCCATATCAACTGAACCTACACCAGGTCTATTTTCAGAAGGATCACTACATAGTATGAGTATGTTATGCTCTCCTTTAAATGTTTCTTGTCCTTGCTGGTAATTTAGAAATAAATATACTCCAAATATTACAATAATAGCAAGTATGGCCAGTAATATTATTTTCTTTTTTGAAACCATATAATCATCCTATATATTATTATATATACTTCTTTGAATAATATTATTAAAATATATTTACATTCTAATGATATATTAAATTAATTAATAATAACATACATAATGTAACACAGAACTATTTATTAAATCTAATATTAGATAATAAATACATAATTATGAATAATTGGAGGTAATTATCTTGAAAATACCACACATATTTGATGAGGATATAGAAAGAATAAGGGAGCTTAGAAATGAAGTATCTGATTCAAAAAACATCTTTAAAGACAAAGTATCCTCTGTTTTAAAAAGTTCCATTAAAAATAAGAAAGTTCTATCAAAACAGGAAAGGAAAGAAGTATCTTTAAAAATATTAAATGATAATAAATCCCATGAAATACCATTAAACAAAAAACTACCTCTAGTTTCAATAATTATTAAAGCAACACATAAAAACTATCTATTAAATCTATTAAACACATTTTCTACACTGGATACATATTATTCGAACTATGAATTAATTATAATTCATAACATGAAAGATGATCTTTTAAAATACATAGATAATAAGAAAGATGTTATTTTAGTGTCCTGTGAAGATAAATCATTAACACAAGCAGAAAATGAGGCATCACATAAATCTAAGGGTGAATATTTATTATTTATTGATGATGATACTATACCCTTCGATGGATTTTTAAATCATATGGTAAATACAATGCTTACAAAAGAAAATGTAGGTGTTGTAGGTTCACGTTTAATTTATCCAGAATTAAAACTCAATAGAACCAAAAGTTATAAAGTTGCACATGAAGGAATCTATTTTAGGGAAAAAAATAACCTTATAGAAACATACAATAAAAATGATGGAAGAAGATATTATACAGCAGATGAAGAAGAATGTGAAGTAATAGCAACTTCATCAGTTGCATTTTTAGTTAAAAAATCAGTACTTATGGGTGTAGGTGGATTTAATGAGAATTATGTTGAATTTTATGAAGTAATAGATTTATGTTTAAGACTACATAAAAAAGATTATAAAAACTATTATAATCCAAAAGTAATGTTATATCATTTTTGTCTTGAAAATCATGATGTGGATGTATTTGAAAGGGATAAAAAAATATTTATCAACACATGGAATAAATACATCTTACATAATCTATTAAAAGATAAATTATATGCAAATTATCTCTTCTCAGATAAGGCATTAACAGTAGCATTAGTTGTTACACAAAGTGTCTGTGAAACAACAGCCGGAGATTTTTTCACAGCAATAACACTTGCACATAACTTGAAAGATTTTGGATGGAATATTAAATTCTTATCACAGCACCCCTCAAAGTATGAGAGAAATTGGTATCATTTAGATGATGATATTGATGTTGTAATATCCTTGCTTGATAGATATAATCTAAGAAAAATAGAATCAAATAGAAAATCACTCATAAAAGTAGCATGGATACGTAACTGGTTTGAAAGGTGGATGAAACTCTCATATCTTGATGATTATAACATAATACTCTCAAGTAGTAAAAAAGCATGTGGTGTTATTGGAGAAAAAATAGATAGAAAAGTATATTTCTATCCACTAGCAACAGATTCAACTATTTTCAATGAAAAACTACAACCTAACAATGAATATATTTGTGATTACTGTTTTACTGGAAGTTATTGGAAGTCAGATAGAGAGATTATATCGGCTCTTTGTCCTGATAATATAGATTATACATTTAATTTATATGGAGCAAATTGGGATAAGATTCCAAGTCTTAAAAAGTATCATAAGGGTTTTATAAAATATGATGATATTCCACAGGTTTATGCTTCTACAAAGATAGTACTTGATGATGCAAATCATGTTACACGAGGCTGGGGATCAGTAAATAGTCGTGTATTTGATGCATTTGCATCTGGATGTTTAGTACTTACGAATGGAACAATGGGAAATACTGATTTATTTAATGGTATGATACCTGAATATCATTCAAAGGAAGAATTACAAGATAAACTTAATTATTATATGGAACATACCCATGAAAAAGAGAAAATAGTGCAGGAGATACAGGAAATTATACTTGAAAAACACACCTATAAACACAGAGCAACTAAATTAAAAAGTCTTCTTAACTTCTATATACATAAATATACTGATTAATTCAATTCTTCTTTTTTTATTTTATATGTTAAAGTAATAGGTATATGTCTTATTTTTTGAAAAACTACTTATTATTACTTCTTTTTTATTATTTAAATATAGAAATATATAATATACTAGAATAATATATCTAATAATTAATTGGATTATTAAACATATTTATTATTAATGCTTTAATATGAATTGTTTAATTCTCTTTTCAGTGTATAATGACGTGGAGCATTATAATATGGGAATGAATAATATATATGAAAAAATTACTAATTTTTACAAGTATAAATCCTTACTTAGTGAATTAGTACAAAGAGATATTAAAATAAAATATAGAAGGTCTGTTCTAGGTATTTTATGGAGTTTTCTAGATCCATTATTATCAATGATTGTATTAACAATAATATTTTCAACATTATTTTCAAAAACTATTCCTAATTATCCAGTATATTATCTTAGTGGAATGTTAACATATGCTCTGTTTAGGGGAGGATCAACCGCTGCTATGCGTTCACTTGTAAGTTCTTCAGGTATATGGAAAACAATTTATGTTCCAAAGTATTTATATGTATTATCAGCAGTTTTATCAAATTTTGTAACTTATGTTTTATCATTAGTAATTTTATTTGCAATAATGTTAATAATGAAAGTACCATTTACAATATATATAATATTTGCAAGTTTACCAATACTAGCAGTTTTAATGTTTACTACAGGTGTGGGACTTGTTATGGGAACTTTAAATGTGTTCTTTAGAGATATGCAACATTTATATAGTGTACTTACACTAGTTTTAATGTATGCTTTACCTATATTCTATCCAGCAAGTATTGTTCCTGTACAATTTAGGTTTATACAAGACTTCAATCCATTATATCATATGCTTGTATGTATAAGATCTTGTTTCTTGTATGGAACATTATATCCAATATCATCATTGATTATTTCATTAGTATCAGGTCTTGTATTTCTGGTATTAGGACTGTTCTTATTATATAAATTTCAGGATAAATTTGTATTATATGTATAAATATTTTGTAGGAGGAAAGTGTTTTGGATAAAAATAAGGTAGTTATTGATGTGGAAGATGTGGCTATGAAATTTAATTTAGGCCAGGAAAAAACAGATAACTTTAAGGAATTTGTAATTAAAGCACTGAAAAAAGAACTTCTTTTTCAGCCATTTTGGGCATTAAAAGGAGTTTCATTTAAGATTCATAAGGGTGAAAAGGTAGCATTCATAGGTTCAAATGGTGCTGGAAAAAGTACATTATTAAAAATCATAGCAGGAGTTATGAAACCAACAGAAGGTTCTGTTGAAGTACATGGTCGTATAGCACCACTTTTAGCACTAGGAGCAGGTTTTGATTATAATTATACTGGTAGTGAAAATATTTTCCTTAATGGATCTTTTCTTGGATACTCTAAACAATATATGCATGATAAGTATGATGAAATAGTTGAATTTTCAGAAATTGGTGATTTTATTGATGTTCCTGTAAAAAACTATTCATCAGGTATGAAATCTCGTCTAGCATTTTCAATAGCAACAACAGTAAAATCTCAGATACTTATATTAGATGAAGTATTGTCTGTGGGTGATGCAGCATTTAAGGCTAAATCAACTAAAAGAATGAAAGAAATGATGGCTGGGGATGTTACATTACTATTTGTATCACATTCAATCTCTCAAGTAAAAGAATTATGTGATAGAGCAATATGGCTTGATCATGGAAAAGTACTTATGGATGGAGAAGTTAATGAAGTCTGTGATAAATACCTTGAATTTGTAAGAAATAAATAGATTCTATATCTATTCTATTTTTCTTAAGAAAAAAACTTTTTTTTAGGTTTTGTTATAATGAACAAATCAGATAATAAAATAACAGTTATAATTCCCAATTATAATAATCAGAAATTATTAGCAAATCTACTTGAATCACTAAAACAAGTTACATTACCTCATGATATTATTATTGTAGATAATGCATCAAGTGATAATAGTACTACATATATTAAAACTAATTTTCCAGAGATTACTTTAATAGAAAACAAAACAAACACTGGTTTTGCTCATGCTGTAAATCAGGCAATAAAAATTGCTACAACAGATTATGTGTTACTTCTAAATAATGATACTATTGTAACAGAATCTGCATTTAAAAACATGTTTGATTTAATTAGTACTGACTCATCAATCTTTTCAGTCACATCTAAAATGATTCAAAAACATAATCCAAATTTAATTGATGATACAGGAGATGAATATTCAATCATGGGTTGGACAAAAAAAAGAGGATTTAATCATTCTGTATCTGAATTTACACAAAGTGGTGAAGTATTTGGGGCATGTGCAGGAGCAGCACTATATAGGCGGCTTGTTTTTCTAGAAATAGGTTATTTTGATGAAAATTTTGAAAGCTATGTTGAAGATGTGGATATAAGTATAAGGGCAAGACTCTATGGATACACTTCATACTACTGTGCTGATGCTATTATATATCACTATGGTAGTGCAACATCTGGTTCTAAATATAATTCATTTAAGGTAAGAATATCTGCAAGAAACAACATATATCTATTATACAAGAATCTATCATTATGGATGAAGATAGTTAATTTTATTTTCATAGTAATGGGTATTGTTATTAAATACTTATACTTCTATAGAAAAGGTTATGGTCAAGATTATATTGGTGGTGTATGTGAGGGTTTTAGAACAAGAAAACAATTAGATAAAATAGAAGGTGTTTCCTTTAAGAATTATCTTAAATTAGAATTATTATTAATAAAAAATACTTTTAAATATTTATCATAACAAGGTGGGAGAATGGATCTTTCAATTATCATAGTTAATTATTGCACATATCAACTAACAAAACAGGCAATTGATTCACTAATAGATACTATTGAGGGTATTAGTTATGAAATTATTGTAGTGGATAATGCATCAGGTGATGATAGTTTAAATAGACTCATAAAAGACTATGAAAATACTTCTTTTGTATCATTCATTCCAAATAACAACAATGATGGTTTTGCTGTGGCAAATAATATTGGTTTTAGAGCTTCATGTGGGGACTATATTTTACTTCTTAATAGTGATGTTGTAGTAGGTGATAAAACAATTATTTCATCACTTAATTTTATTAAAAAAGATAAAACTATTGGTGCTCTGGGATGTAAAGTACTACTTCCAGATAATACTCTTGATAAAGCATGTAGAAGATCTTTTCCAACTCCTCTTGTTTCATTCTATAGAATGGTGGGTTTATCTAGGTTATTCCCAATGAGTAAACAATTTAATAAGTATAATTTATCATATCTTGATGAAGATGATGTATACTCTGTTGATTGTATTGTTGGAGCATTCATGTTAATAAGAAAAGATGTGTATGAATTATGTGGTGGACTTGATGAATCATATTTTATGTATGGTGAAGATATAGATTTATGTTACAATATTAAAGAATTGGGATATGATGTTGTATACTATGGTAAAAAAGAAGTAATTCATTATAAGGGGGCAAGTGGTTCAAATAAACGTTTATTATATGAATTCTATAATTCAATGAATATCTTCTATAATAAACATTATAGGGATAAGTACAATCCATTAATTAACCTAGTAATGTATATTGGTATTTGGACTATGTACTATGTTAAATTACTGATTTTTCACATAAAACAACACATATAGTACTTACTTTTTTTTTATTTATTTTTTGAATAATTTTTATTATCCATAAAAAACATATATTAAAATAATAGGAGTTTGTGTTATGATACGAGAAAATCAAAATGTTTTTAATATATGTAATGTTTTACTAGATATTCTAGTATTGGTTATATCAGTGTTTTTCTTGTATCATACATCAATGATACAACATAGGTATCCAATATCATTTTATTATACAACACTACTTTCTCTATTTATATTATTAATACCTAGTTATCTGTTCTTATATTATGAATTTAAATTATACACACCTCAAAGAACAAATAGAAGTATTTTTTCAGAATCATCAAAAATTTTACAAGTAAATTTCTTTGAATATTTATTTTTATCAGCAATGTGTTATGTGGAATTTTTAAATGTTTCAGCAGATTTTCTAATTAGTTTTTTAGTAATTAATTCTATTTTAGCAGTAATAGAACGCTCTATTATTAGAGGATTTCTAAGATTACTTAGAAGTAAGGGTTTTAATATAAAATATGTTCTAGTTATTGGTGCAGGAGAAGTTGGAAGAAATCTTGTAGAAACTATAAAAATTAACACATACTTAGGATATAAAGTTATAGGCTTTCTTGATGATAATGTAATAGGTACTGTTAATGATGTTAAGGTAATTGGAAAAATAAATACTTTAGAATCGATACTAGATACACACATGATTGATAGAGTTATTGTAAGTATTGCACCACGTCATTATAAGACATTAGAATCTATAATGGCTTGTTGTGAAAAGATGGGTGTCCGTGCAGATATAGTTCCAGATTATTATAGGTTTATAACATCTCATCCTACTATTGAGCTCTTGGATAACATTCCATTAATTAGTGTTCGTTATCTACCCCTTGATATTTCAATTAACAAGTACTTAAAAAGAACATTTGATGTTTTATTCGTTGTTGTAGCATCAATAATATTATCTCCACTTCTTGTGATTGTTGCAATAGCAATAAAACTAACATCTCCAGGTCCAATTATATATAAACAAGAACGTGTAGGTGAGAATGCAAAACCATTTATGATATATAAATTTAGAAGTATGAAATCTGAAAATGAATATATTGATGATAAAAAATGGACACAGAAAGATGATCCAAGAGTAACAACTATTGGTAAAATCATTAGAAAAACAAGTATTGATGAATTACCACAATTCTATAATATTTTCAAGGGGGATATGAGTCTTATTGGACCAAGACCAGAAAGACCATATTTTGTAAATAAATTCAGAGAATCAGTACCTAAATACATGATAAAGCATCATGTTAAGCCGGGTATGACTGGATGGGCACAGGTTAATGGTTATAGGGGTAATACATCTATTGTAAAGAGAATTAAATATGATATTTATTATGTTGAAAACTGGTCTATAATGTTGGATATTCGTATCTTTTTTAAAACATTACCTGCTCTATTAAATGATAAAAACGCATACTAAAGAAGTTGATATAATTATGAATATAAATTTTAATAAAAAGAAATATTTGCTAATTCCATTAATACTAGCAGCCATACTTTCTTTATCTGTATTATTTAGTAGTAAATGGCCACTTAGTTGGGATATATACACTCATATCAATTATGCAATAACATATATTAATTATGGAATCACAACAGTAGATCCATACTTAAATGCACCTAATGGTAAGGAAATTGGTTATGTACCATTATTTCATATATTGTTAATAGTTATTTCATCAATTACAAATACTAGTCTTATTGATACGGCTCGTATAATTCAAACAATAACTCCAGTTATTATAACATCAATAATTGTATATGTTACATATAAAATGTATGATGAGGTAGCAGCTATCGTTGCTGGTATATTATTAGTATCTAGTTTCATGTTTACACGATTACTACTTCCTATTCCCGAAACAATAGCATTAATCGTGTTTATAATAGGTGTTTATTTATTTTATCAATCAACTATTGATAATAAAATGATTTATGCATTCATATCTGGATTTTTAACATTGCCTCTTATGGGAATACATTTTTCATCATGTGTCTATTATGTGATATTAATTTCAGTGTTGATGATTGCACAATGTATTATTCAAGGAAAACTTGTTGGACTTAAATCATATGGGGTTTTCTTGTTGGCATTAATTATTGTTGGACTTTGTGGAGTATTTGCTTTAATAACATATAGCCCATCACATTTATCTCAGTTTATAACTGGATTTAATTCAGTATTAAATGACCCTCTTTCATTGTTTATGGGTCAAAAAGCAATGGGATTAGAACGTTACATAAAATGTGTAGGTCTATTACCTCTAGTTTGTGGTTTTATAGGCCTTTGTTTATCTTTTAGAAATAGGGAAGTGTTATTTGTTAGTGCATGGACATTAATTGCATTTATATTTAGTAATATGCACTGGTTTGGAATACCTGTGTATACATTTAGAATGCTTATTTATCTAATAATACCTCTTGTTATACTTGGAGGATATGGTGTTTCAAAGATATACGGGTATTTGATAAATACTAATAAAAAACAACAAGGTGTAATATTAATATTACTCTTAATAATTCTATCATATGGTTGTGGATATATGTCAATACATGATGATTCTGCAAAGATTACATCAGCATCCACCCAAATAGGTGATTATCAAATAGCTCCACCTACATCAGATGAAGAAGAAGTAATAAATTGGTTTAAAAATGAAGATACACAAAACAAATCAATACTTACAAACAACCAATTCTTTGGTACAGTAGTATCAAGTATAGATGAAATTCCACTACATTATAAATTTGATGTATATACAAATAAATCATCACAAAAATCATCATTAAAAACATTTAATAATGAAAAGATAGGTTATATTATATATGATAAAACACTCGTTGTAAATAATTCCTCAGATTATAGTAATCTGGAGGTAATCTCTGTAAATGGAAGTTATTATCCATCCTATTACTTTACCAAGGAAATAACTGAAAACAACTTCGATCAAATAAAACTAACGAACACTGAGAAGGTATTTGAAAATAACAGATTCATAATATGTAAGATAAAGTCTTAAATTCAAATGGAGGG
Organism: Methanosphaera sp. DEW79; assembly: GCF_003266085.1. NCBI lineage: Archaea > Methanobacteriati > Methanobacteriota > Methanobacteria > Methanobacteriales > Methanobacteriaceae > Methanosphaera > Methanosphaera sp. DEW79. The sequence goes on from NZ_MUZW01000013.1 coordinate 23,847, forward strand.
AAATTACATGAATATTACAATAATTGGGACAGGATATGTGGGATTAGTAACAGGTACTTGTTTTTCAGAGATGGGAAATGAAGTATACTGTGTGGATGTTATTGAAGAAAAAATAGAATCCCTAAAACAAGGAATAATACCAATATATGAACCAGGACTTGAAGAATTAATAAAACATAACTACAACAATGGAAACCTACATTTTACAACAGATCTATTTGAAGGTCTATCCAATTCACAACTCTGTTTTATAGCAGTAGGAACACCTATGGGTGAAGATGGAAGTGCAGATTTAAGATATGTAAGACAGGTTGCAAAACAAATAGGACAAACAATAACTCAGGACATAATTGTAGTTGATAAATCAACAGTTCCAGTGGGAACAGCAGATGAAGTTGAAACAATAATAAATAAAGAACTTGATAAAAGAAATAAAAACTACAAGGTAACAGTTGTTTCAAATCCAGAATTTCTAAAGGAAGGAACAGCAGTAAATGATTTTATGCACCCCGAAAGGGTTATTGTTGGAACAGATGATGATTCTGCAGCAGAAATTATGAAAGAATTATATGATCCATTTACTAAAAATCATGAAAGAATGATAATAATGGATGTACGTAGTGCAGAAATGACAAAATATGCATCAAATTCAATGCTTGCAAATAGAATATCCTTTATGAATGAAATGGCAAATATATGTGATAAAATCGGTGCAAATATTGATAATGTACGTAGAGGTATGGGTAGTGATTCAAGAATAGGTCATAGTTTCCTATATCCTGGATGTGGATATGGTGGAAGTTGTTTTCCTAAGGATGTTACAGCTCTAATAAAAACAGCACAAGACAATGGATTAAATCCTGTACTACTAAAAAGTGTAGAAGAAGTAAATCATAATCAGAAATATTATTTAATAAATAAGATAATTAATATATTTGGAGAAGATTTATCAGGATTAACATTTGCACTATGGGGATTGGCATTTAAGCCTGAAACAGATGATATGAGAGAAGCATCATCAATTATAATAGTAGAAAATCTTCTAAAAATGGGAGCAAAAGTTAATGTCTATGATCCAAAGGCAATGGATGTTGCTAAAGAATTTTACTTTAAAGATTTGGATGTAAATTATTTTAGTGACAAGTATTCAGTTTTAGAAGATGCTGATGCTTTGATTTTAGTTACTGAGTGGAAAGAATTTAGAAGTCCTAATTTTAATAAAATAAAATCTCTACTTAAAAATAACATAATATTTGATGGCAGAAATCAGTATAAAAATAGTTATATGAAAAAATTAGACTTTGAATATCATGCTGTAGGAAAATAAAATTATTCTCCTACAAACATTACTTTTTTTTATATTACATTGACATATAAATGACGTTTAATATATGGTTGTCCACGTTGTGTGTATAAAACATACTGTATATCCTTACGTCCTGGTGTCATAGTTAAATTCACAGGTATTACTTTAGATTCTTCATCTTTTAATGTGATTTTTTCCTCTGATAAGACCTTGGATGTTTCATTATGAACTTCAATTTTCATTGTATAGCTCATTTTTTTATTTTCATGATTTGTAATATTAACTTGACTTGTTATATTTTCATTACTTGTCATATTGATATAACCATCACTACCTGCTGTTTGATTAATTCCTTCAACAACAAATGTAGTGTTTCCTTTTGTTAAATTTTCTGTTGTTATTGTAATACCTACAAGAATTAATGCTAACAATCCAATGATTGTTATAAATAGTAAGGCTCTATTTATTTTTGGATGAGTGTATCTTTGGTTATTGTTGACTTTTTTAACTCTGGAAAGATATGCTGGTATTATTATGATATATGTAAGAATTATAAGTACAATTGATGTATGTGCCATGTTAATACTACTTTCTACTCCATAGAGAATTAGGCCTATTGTTGAAGTTATTATTAAACTTAAGAATACTGCAATTCCAACTCTTTCAAGTAGTGTTAATTCATCTTTTTTAGGAAGTAATGAATTTAATATGTAATATCCTGGAATAAATGCAACAAATGGTGCACATAGACCATACCAAACTGGAATAATATTGAATGGTGGTATTAAAATTCCCACAAGTGTAACTAAACCTAATATTATAATAACATATAAAGATTTTTTTGTTGAATTTTCAATATCTATATTAATATTAAAAATATCCTTATCATGTTTTGTTCTATAAACTGCAATTAGTATGAGTATAATTGAAATAATAGTCATGACAAGCAAGATACTGGTCATTGTTAACTGCATGAAGTATATTGTGATTATAGCACTTATTAATGAGAAAATAATAGCAAAACCTAATATTAATATAATTTTTCGAATTATTTGTTTAGTATTAGTTTTAGGATAAATAATAAATGTACTAACAAGACCTATAATTAGAAAATTAATAGAAAACAATCCAATCATAATATTTTGGTCTGAAGTTATACTAAAGAAACTTATTATAAATGTTATCAATGTTATTATTCCCAAAATACCTAATTTTTGTAATGATTTTTGTACTATATGTGTCCCTCCCCTTTTTTCTTTGAATATATCTAGTATATTATTAATTATTTCTCTATTAATTTTTAAAGTTTATTATTAAATAATCAATATTCGATTA